>JABDGY010000038.1 GCA_013285805.1 Bacteroidota bacterium
GATGCACTAATCAGTGAAAATAAAAGCCTGGAGTTGGGGAGGCAAATAGGCTCGCAAAGCTGCATTATGAATGCTGAAAAATCAATAAGCGATATATACCGGCAAAAAGGCGACGGGATGAATGCATTGTTGTATTTCCAGTTATATATAACTACGCGTGATAGTATTTTCAGCCAGGAGGCCACTTCAAAAATTCTTAGTGCCGAAATGAATTATGAGTTTGAGAATAGGATTGCGGCTGAAAAGGCAGATGATGAAAAAAGAGAAACCATACGGAATGGAGAGATAACGCAGCAAAGAATAATTATATATTCCGGTTCCGGTATTTTACTTGTGCTGGTTGTGTTTTTAATTTTTATTTATCGTACCGGGTTAAGACGCAAAAAGGATAGTGAGGTTATAGAGGAGAAAAATTACCAGATTACGCAAAGTATTGCTTACGCAGAAAGAATACAAAGGGCAATGTTACCCGCAGCTTCTGAAATAACAAAATTACTGCCGCAAAGCTTTATTCTGTTTAAGCCCAAAGATATAGTAAGTGGCGATTTTTATTTCGTATCGTTGCAGAATGGTAAAATAGTACTTGCCGTAGCCGACTGCACAGGTCATGGCGTTCCGGGAGGTTTTATGAGTATGCTTTGCTCAGAAAAACTTAAAGAGGCAGTTTACAATAGCCAGAATACCGGGGAAATATTGAGGTCGCTTAACCGGGGAATAAAAGATACGTTGCGTTATTCAGATGAGGATGACGCTACATTCGATGGAATGGATATTGGATTATGCGCTATTCAGCCAGGTACTAATGGAATGAAGCTTAACTATTCGGCTGCTTTAAGGCCGCTGTGGATTATAAGAAATGGCTCTGCCAACATTGAAGAGATTAAACCAACACCAAGGACCATAGGCGGCTTTACGCCTCCGGATCAGGATTATGGAACAAACGTTATACAATTATGGCAGGGAGATATCTTCTATATTTTTACCGATGGATATGTTGACCAGTTTGGCGGCAATGAGGGCAAAAAGCTAGGGGTAAAACAGTTAAAGGAGTTTTTATTATCAATTCATGAAAGAACCATGGCAGAACAGCAGAATGAGCTGGAAAAATTTATTAAGAAATGGATGGGCTCTATGGCACAACTTGATGATATGTTGTTGGTGGGGGTAAGGGTATAAAAGGGTACCGGAACTAACGAAGATTACGTGAAATTGTAAACCTTAAGTTGTATTTAAACTTTAATTCCCATTACACAAATATCATCTACCTGGTCAAGTGATCCTTTCCATTCATCAAATCTTGCTTCCAGTATTTCCTTTTGTATATTCAGCGGCCGGTGGTGAATTTCCACCAGTAAATGCCTGAAGTTATTTACCATGAATTTTCTCCCCCTTGGTCCTCCAAACTGGTCGGCATAGCCATCAGATGAAATATAAATACAGTCGCCTTTTTGTAATTTAATTGTATGGTTGGTATACGTTTTCTGCTGGTCGCTGTATGAATATCCTATAAAAAGCTTATCGGCTTTTATTTCCTGCATTGTTTTATTACGAATGAGGTAAAGTGAGTTCATGGCGCCTGCGTATTGCAGTTCCATCTTTGTATAGTCGAGCATGCATAGCGCTATATCCATGCCATCTTTTGAAGATGACTTATTATCGAACTGGTGAAGTGTATTGCGCACGCCCTCGCTTAATGCATCCAATATGCTGGCAGGTTGCAGGTTGTGCCCTGTATCTGTTATTTCTTTCAAAAGATTATAACCCACCAGCGACATAAATGCACCGGGAACGCCATGGCCAGTACAATCAATAGTTGAGAAAAGTACTTTACTTTCACTTTCACTTACCCAGTAAAAGTCACCGCTTACAATATCCTTTGGTTTATAAAAAACAAACGAATCAGGCAATAGCTTATGTATAACATTATCGGGTGGAAGGATAGATTCCTGTATTCGTTTTGCATAACGTATACTGTCTGTTACGTGCTTATATAATATTTCAAGCTCGCGGTTTTTAACTTCAATTTCCTGCTTTTGCTGCACAACTTCTTCTGTACGCTCAACAACTTTCCTTTCAAGCACCTGCTCGTTTTCATATAAATCTGTTCTCATCTTCAGCAATGCCTGCCCGAGAGTATCTTCTTCGCTTAAAGGAGTATATTCTGATTCGAAATTGCCTCTTCCCACTTCATTAGCGAATACAGTTGTCCGTTTCATCCCTTCTATAAGGTTATTCATGGCGGCTGACATCTGGCCAATCTCATCACCTGTTTCCTTGGTTTTTAATGTGGGTAAAACACCCTTTGCCATTGAAAGAAGCATGTCCTTTAGCTGTTTTACAGGGCGTACAATACTTTGTACAGTAAAGAAAGCGATTATTATTCCACCTATGAGCAAAGCAATTCCTAAAAAGCGCACTATGCGGTCAAGTACATCAAATGAATGAAGCATCTGGTTAGTTACATCAGTGGCTTCCTGTTGCTGGGCTTCAATAATAAGTTGTAATTTACCGAGAATGTCTATTGATTTTTTAGTGATGTCACCATCGGCATCAACTAATGGGCGCATTAAAAAGTCAACCGAAGCGTCTTCATAACTGGCAAAGGAATTCAGCTGTCCCATTATCATACGGTCGTTTACGTTAAAAAGAGTATCAATTTCCATAAACAGATAGTCAAGTGCAGTAATTGTTTGCTGGTTGGTCCAGTGTTTTTCGTAGACCTGTATTTTCTTCTTTAAAGCAGGGTATTCATACTTTATAAGAGAATCGAGGCGGTGCTTATCCTTATCTTCAGGGGAACTTTGTATCATTACCCAGTTTGTGATTAACATTTTGGCATTTACTACTTTAAGATTAAGTTCTTTAAGAAGTGAATCTGAAGGCGTGTAGATGGTGGTTACCTCATTTGTCTTTTCGCGGCCACTTTTCAGTGTAAGGTTAGTAGATAGAAAGGCACCCAATGTCAGCATAATAAGAACACCGAAACCTGTTCCAATTCTTCTGCCTATGGTAAAGCGAAATTTCATGCTATAACAACGGGTTAAATAATACTATAAAGGTAACATTAATTAATATTAATTAATTACATGGCGGCTCGTGGTTCCTGATTTTCTTTTCCAGCTCATCCATTTTCTGGAAGTTATCAGGGTCGTGTAATAAATAATAGCAACCCTTCAGGCCTATAATGGGTTCAAGTTTGCAAGGTTCAAGTTCATGGGCCTTTTTAAGATATGGCAAGGCCAGGCGTGCCAGGTGTACGCATGAATCCTGGTTTTGGTCAACTGTACTTATTGGCGCATCGAAAGGAGTGTTATTTATAATATTAGCTGCATGATTGAAGTAGAGCCTGCCAATGCTGTAATTAGCGTGGTAATTTCCCGGAGAAACCTCCAATACAAAATCAAAAGCCTTTTTAGCGGAATCAAGGTACTTTCTTTCTGTGTTAAAGGTAGCTGAGTTAAAGAATTGGTTAGAATAGATATCGCCCAGCGCGTTATAGAATTCAATATCGGAAACGTTTAAGCTATTACCCAACGACATCTTCTTCATAATATCCCTATACTTTTTGTATAGTTTTATAGAAGATAGATAATGTATGGAATCCATTAATGGTTGGGCATCATTATAATAGGTGGCAGCAAGAAATTTTATGGTTGAGTAATTGTTGTCTTTATTGCTGCTGCTTGTATCTAGTTTTGTAGAAATAAATAAGTCAATAATGGCAGTATCGCGGTATTTGGTTTTTATATTTCCAACCTCATATTTCTTGTATAATTCCTTATAAATGAATCCTCTTATATACCAGGCCTCTGCATTATTTAAAAGGGTTTTGTCTTTCATTGCCCTGTCAATAAAAGTTTTAGCGCTGTCTATACTTCCCCGCTGCACGCAATTATATGCTGTTTCCAGGTCTGCATTCTGGGCATAGCCTGCCAGGCCGCCCAACAGCAGTAAGAAACATAATATGTAACGCAAATGTTTCATTTTATTCAATATTTATTGCGGCCAATGTTTTAAGGCTGGAACTAACCACTAGGTGGTTCTTTTCAGCATTGGACTTATTAAGTTCAAAAGCCTGTTTATTGTCCTTCCATATAAAGTTTATAGCTGATCCTTTCCTTGCATCACCTTCTCCTTCTGTAATTACAAGGGTACTTTGACCATGTATTTTTTTTAACGCTTCGGCAAGTAAAGAGTTACTGTTTTCGGGTATAAATAGGATGTTGCATTTGTCTATTTCATTAACCGACTTATAGTTCCTGATTACGAACTTCTGGTTGCCGGCAGTTTTGGCAGCGGCCAACTTGTTTAATTCGTTTAGCAGGGTGGGGCTTGCATTAAGCACGCCTATTACGAAATCGCCCTGTTTGTATTCGGGGGGCCATTCTACAAACTTGGTGAAATTGTACAGGTAAATCACCTTGGTGTGGGCAACCGCCTGCTCAGCCTGGTTATCAGCCTGACCATTTGCGCCTGCCGAGAGCAGTAGAAATGAAAAAAAAACGAAACACAGTCTCCTCACCCTGATTGGATAATTAACTGCCAAATATACAAAATTAGAAATGCAGCCGCCCTGTTTTATTTGCTGAATATGGCTACCAACTTGCATTAGATGAAGAAAGCGGGCCGGTTACCTTTCATTTATTTTCCGTTAGAAGGATGCAAAATGTACAAAGGAAACAGTGTTGGCAAAGTTAATTGTTTTGCGATTTTTCATGTTCCATAACCCATATAGCATTAAGCTTAACAGCCGAATCAAGGGGAATTCCCTTTTCTTTGGCTCCATTTACTATGCTTTCCAACCATTTCTTGTTTTTCCTTATGTTTTCCATTGTTACATTCAGTTCTCTGATATATGCTGGGTTATCTTCAGGTTTAATTTTATGGCCATTATATATGTTATAGGTGCTTTGAACAAATCCCCATCCAATATCTGCCCAATTATGAGCCGTGGCCAGTATAACTATTACATCTTCGCGGGCTAATTCTTGTTGCAATTCATTTTTTGTAACGGTGTCGTGTTCCAGTTTTTTGAAATAATACCAGAAATCACTTTTATCTGAAAAAGCATTTTCTATGTTATAAGCAGCTGAGAGCCCCCAATAATAACTGTCTCCAACTATCAAAACGTTTGGCCTTATAGTATTTGGCCCATTTTCAAATTTAACCTTCGGGTACTCCATTAATTGCCGTTTAAACCAGAAAATTAGGTTAAATGAGTTTTCAATATCAACATCGAAGGTTGAATCATTTCGCAAAGGGCCATATGTTATATCAGCTTTTGGAAGCTCTATTTTCCTGACTTTTTCAATATAACGGATCAAGGAATCGCCGGCAATTGTTGCACCGTACATACTCCAGTGGGTTCCGTTTTTAGGCATAAGCGGATACTTCGATATGTTTTTTTGTGCTATAAAATAACTATTGAAGTCAATGTTATGGAGCCCTGATGTTTTAAGTTGCTTAATATATTCGGCATAATTAGTAGTTGCGTTACAGGATTTAACACTGTCAGGCAGATATTCAGGGTAATAAGCTGCTTTGTTTGGGGCAATAATTAATATCAGAGTCTTATTGAGTTTTTCCAGTGTATCATTAATAAACCGCAACTGCTCAATTACATTTGTAATATTTTCTTTGCCTATAAAATCGGTTCCACAATTGCCATTTATATAACGTTTATCAAACAAATAATCATCTTTTCCGAATACTACGTCCCTGGCATGGTATTTGCCAAATAAGCTGTAGTCAATCTGGTTACGTATTCTTACAAAAATATTCCGGAACCCGAAAGAATCATTCAGAATAACTACTTCCTCTCTCTGGTAATTGCCATTAAACCAGTTTTTTATTGAAAACCGGGGAACAGTATCAGTCTGTTCAGTTGCTCCCTCAAGTTTCTTTACCCCTTTTATGTGGGTAGTGCTTTCAAACAAGGGGATAAACAAAAGACCCAATAAACCGGTAAAAATGAAATTACGGTATGTGGCTACTGTATACTTCATTTCAGAACCTGAAGTAGATAAATGGATTGAACCCTGTAGCCGTAATTGATGCCGTTGATAATACAAGCAGTAATACTGAAACAATGGCAATTAAAGTATGCTTTACATTGGAATATTCACCAAAATAAATTGCATCCTGTAGTTTTTGACCCCGTTTAAAAAAAGCAAAGAAAGCAAAGAAAACAGCGATGAATAAAAAGGTATAAGCCTGGGAATCAAACGAGCTCAAATGGCTTTCAGAAAAATGAAAAGTAAACATGCGTTTAAGATAAACAAATGAATCATGAACTTTATCGACCCTGAAAAATACCCAACCCGTCATAACTATAAAAAAAGTGATTAGAGTGCTTAGGAACTTGCCCAATTTTTCATAAACCTTCAACAGAAAGAGCCTGTCCAGTACCAGGAAAAATCCATTATAGGCTCCCCACAGAACAAAATTCCATGAGGCGCCGTGCCATAAACCTGAAACGAGGAATACCAACCAGAGATTAAAATACAAGCGCAATTTGTTGTTTACACGGTTACCGCCAAGGGGTATGTAAAGGTAGTTTTTCATCCAGTTGCCAAGTGTAATGTGCCAGCGTCTCCAGAACTCGGTAATGCTTTGTGATATATAGGGGTTGTTGAAGTTTTCAGGAAACCTGAACCCAAGCATTTTCCCAAGCCCTATGGCAATATCAGAATATCCTGAGAAGTCGAAATATATCTGGAATGTATAAGCAAGAATACCTATCCATGCCATATAACTATCTAAGTTGTGGTAATTCATTCCAAATATAGCATCGGCAATAATGCCCATTTGGTTTGCTATTAAAACTTTTTTTGATAACCCTAATATAAACCGGTAGAATCCCGTTAGCCTGTTATCTACAGTCTCATATTGCGAACGGTCGGTTATCTGGTCTGCCAACTCATGGTAACGGATAATGGGCCCGGCAATAAGCTTGGGGAATAGAATAATGTAAAGCTGGTAGTCCCAGAAATTATGAAGAGGCTTATGTACCTTTCTATATACATCAACTACATACGTTATTGTTTCAAATGTATAAAATGAAATACCAAGCGGTAGAACGAGTTTAGTCCATGTTAACGCTTTAGCGTGGAAAATGTGAGTAAGGAATACGTTTACATTTTCTACAAAGAAGTTGGAATATTTAAAGTATACCAACAGACCAAGATTTACCATAACCGATAATGTGAGCATTAGCCTGCGGTGAAGTCGGATTTCAGAACGTGACATTAAACGCACAAGGTAGAAATCGAGCAGGGTAGTACCCAGGATAACAAAAATGAATCTGGGCGCCCCCCAGCTATAAAAGAAAATACTGGCGACAAGTATAAGGCCGTTTTTATATTTCCTGTCTATAAGAAAATAAGCAACCAGAAAAATCGGTAAGAAATAATAAAGGAAAACTATGCTGCTGAATACCATAATCTGTTTATATTATTTTTTATTGTCATGTTCTACTACCCAAATGGCATTAAGTGTAATAGCAGAGTCAAGTGATATGTTCTTTTCCCTGGCGTCTTTTTTTATATTTGCCAGCCATGTTTTATCTGTCCTGATATAATTGCTCAGGTCTTTTACCTTTTTCAGGAAAACCGAATCATTCTTAGTGTTGTTGCCGGCAAACACTTTGTATGTGTCTTCTATAAATCCCCACCCTAATTTTGGCAATGTCGCTTCTGTAGCCATTATTATAAAAACATCGTGATGCTCTATTTCGTTTCTCAGGTTCAATTGCGAGGTGTTGAGCGGAGTTGTATATGAATCGGGATAAACCTGCTGATTATAAAACCAAAAATGGCTATCGGAAAATAATCGTGAAATTCCGAAATTGAACATTCCCCAATAATAACTATCGGCTACTACAATAGCTGAAGGTTTTTGCTTCCCCGTATCAGATTGGAAGCGTAAAACAGGGTATGCCATTTTATTCTGCTTAAGGCTGAACAATAAATTCATCCCATCTTCTATATCATCATCCCTGGTATCATTAGCGGGGTAATGAACTGCAACTGAATCCCAATATATGTGAGGCATTTTTATGTTTCTGGCCTTCTCAATATATTTTACTATGGAATCAGCTGCCAGGCATTCACCATACGTACTCCAGTGAATACCATACTGCGGATATAAAGGGTATTTCGATTTGTTTTTGTTCTCAACGAAATATTTGTTGAAATCAATATAGTTTATTCCTAGCTTTTTCGCAACCTCAGCATAGTATTCATAATTAGTCATTTTCTTATCTGATTTATAGTTGTCAGGAAAATATTCGGGATAAAAGGAGCCTTTCCCCGCGGCAAAAATCAGGATAACCGTTTTATTCAGTTTGGCTAAAGTATCTTGTATCGATTTTAATTTTTGCATCTGGTAAAGAATACTATCCTTACCAATAAAATCTTGCCCGTAGTAAGCCTTTAGATAATTATTCTCATACAAATAATTTTGTTTGCCGATTATAACGCCATTAGCCAGAGCTTTATTAAACAAGTCAAATGCCAGTTGGTTGTTTATGCGGATAAAAATATTGCGGAAGCCAAAAGATTTAGAAACATAAGCATCCTTCTTTTCCTGGTATTCACCCGCAAACCATTGTTTAAATGAAAACCCGGTATTAACAGGCTTTTCTCCTTCCCAGCCATTTAAATCCTTTACCAGTACTATTCCGCTTTTACCCTGGAGAAAAGGTAATAACAAAATAACCAGGATAACAGCCAGGAGAATTTTGCGGTAAGTAATAGCTTGGATATTCACTTTTACGAGTTAAGTATACCTGAGAGGCTTATTTTAGTAAGGGTGGCTGATGGGTCTCGAACCCACGACCCTCAGAACCACAATCTGATGCTCTAACCGACTGAGCTACAGCCACCGTAAAAATGAAGCCGCAAAGATATGATTTTACTTTAAACTGAAAATTAAATAATGTTTAAGTTTTTTTCCTTCCTTTGCACCCATTAATCTAACCGCAAGTAATTTACTATGGCAAACCTATTCAAGTTTTTAATACCGCAAGAGAAGAAGTTTTTTCCACTGTTTGAAAAGGCCTCGGGCAACCTGCTGGAGACATCGAAAATACTCACAAAAATGGTTAATTGCTCTGACCATGAAAAAAGAAAGGAATATTTAAGGGAGATTGAGAAACTTGAACATATTGGCGATAGTGTTACGCACCAGATATTTACCGAATTAAGCACCACATTTATAACCCCATTCGACAGGGAAGACATACATGCCTTGGCTTCAGCCGTTGATGATGTAGTGGATTTTATACATGGTTCAGCAAAGCGTATAGAGATATATAAAATTCCGGTACCGGATAATAATATAAGCAAGTTTGCAGAACTTATTGAGAAAGGCTCAGAGGAACTGAACAAGGCCATTTATGGTTTAAGGGGTTTGAAAGTAGATGATATAAAGGTGGCCTGCGTTCATATTAATAGTATTGAAAACCATGCAGATGATGTTTTTGACAATGCTATTGCCCGCCTTTTTGAAGAAAAGAAGGACGCGATTGAAATTATTAAAGTGAAAGAGGTGCTTTCTGTGCTTGAGACTGCCACCGACAAGTGCGAAGATGCAGCAAATGTGCTGGAAACTATTATTGTAAAGAACGTTTAATACCTGGTTTAAACTATGTCATTGCTGGTAGTAATTGTCATTTTAGCGTTAATGTTCGATTTTCTTAATGGGTTTCACGATGCAGCAAATTCAATTGCCACAGTTGTTTCAACAAAAGTGCTTACCCCGGTGGTAGCGGTTGGCTGGGCAGCGTTATTCAACTTTCTTTCTTTCCTCGTTTTCGGGGCTAAAGTAGCAGCAACCGTTGGTAAGGGTGTAGTTGACCCGCATATTATGACATTAAGCGCGGTGGCCTGTGCATTAATCGGGGCTATTATTATAGATATACTAACATGGATATGGGGATTACCAACCAGTTCTTCGCATGCTCTTGTAGGCGGGCTTTTAGGTGTGGCATTGCTTAAAGGCGGGCCAGCCGCAATAATTTCGTCGGGAATATATAAAATATTGATTTTTATAGTGGTGTCTCCTGTACTTGGCATGTTGCTTGCATTATTTATATCGTCGTTAGTTGAGGTAATAGTTAGTAGAAGCAATCCTTATAAAGTCGATAAAGTATTTCGCAAACTGCAGTTTATTTCTTCTGGGGCCTTCAGCCTTGGTCATGGCGGTAGCGATGCGCAAAAAACCATGGGAATTATATGGATGGCATTGCTGGTGAGTGGTACCCTACCGCAAAGTTCATCGCTCCCTTTCTGGGTTGTTCTTGCTTGCCAGGCTGCTATGGGGCTGGGCACACTGTTTGGCGGGTGGAGGATTGTTAAAACCATGGGGCAGCGAATTACAAAACTTCGCCCTTTTGAAGGTTTTTGTGCTGAAACAGCAGGTGCGCTTACATTATATACTACCATATTCTTTGGTATACCTGTAAGCACCACACATACCATTACAGGGGCTATAATAGGAGTTGGTGCCCGGAAAAGATTCTCTGCCGTGCGCTGGGGAGTTACCCTTAACATTGTCTGGGCGTGGTTACTAACCATACCCGTTTCGGCTATTATTGCCGCGGGGTGTTATGAATTAGTAACATTATTTTCATAGCCTTATCTTTCTTTCCTTCAGTTCTCTTTACTATATTTACTGCTATATATTCGTAGTTTATGCTTACAACTGAACTAAAAGTTGTTAAAAAAGACTTACTTAAAATGTGTATTCTTGTGCAGGCCCAGATGCATAAGGCTAAGCAAACGCTGCTTAAGTTCGATAAGGATTTAGCCTACGAGGTGGTAATGAATGAGCAGCGGATTGATTCATGGCACCTTAAAATAACCCGAGACTGCGAAACGATACTCGCCCTTTTCAAGCCCACGGCCATTGACCTGCGTTTTGTAATTGCAACATTTAAAATTGTAGGATGTATTGAACGTTGTGCCGATTTCGCCGAATGGGTATCGCTATACATTTCTGAAATAGAGAACTCGTTTGACAAGGGCCTGCTTAACAGTTGCAACCTGGTGGAAATGTTCGAGGAAATTGATGCCATGATGTACGCGGTTTACAAGGCTATAGATAAAGACGATACATCGTTTTTAGATACCGTTTTTGAAAAAGATACAATGATTGGCAAATACCGCCTTATGGCTATGGATGCTATAAGCAACTATATACGCAATAATCCTGACCAGGCACAGCGGGGACTTTATCTTTTTTCTGTGGTTATGAAATTGGAGAGGGTAGGCGACCAGTTGAAAAATGCAGCCCAGGAAGTTATTTTTTACCGTGAAGCGGTAATTCACAAAGGAGCAAGAACAAATACTTCGGTTAGTTAGGAACTGTGAATGGGGTAGAGGTAACTACATTGCTCTTTATTCCATTTCTATCAACTACCCATACTTTGAATTCTATTATACTTGGTGCATCTGTGTAAATAGGGAATGGAGCGTACCACGTGCTATCTCCAGATAAACCGGTAGTATTACTCAATTTTAGTTGTATTTCGCCACTTATTCCTTTATCCTTTCCAGTCGGTGTTAAACTTGAAATATTATAAGGTAGTATAGAATATGAGGTGTCGCCTTTACCGGAAATGGATATATAAGGTATAAACGTTGTTGAGTCTTTAGGAAGATACATCCATTCGTAATATATTGTGGGTGGTTGATTTTGGTCATTTGAGGGATAGCCAAGTTCCCCATTACCATCTGTAAAATTAACCACTATATGTGCTGAATCGGGACCATAAGAAGTGAAGCTTTTAAATGTAATAACCGGATAATTGGGATAAACCGGCTGTTTTTGACAAGATGAAAGTGCTATTGCAACTATTCCTGTAATAAGTAGTATTTTGGATATTTTCATAGTGGTGCGATAGTATAAGCAGGAGTAGTTACTACATTACTCTTATTTCCGGCACGGTCAACCAGCCAAACTCTGAATTCAATGGCATTGGTAGCTTTATAATATATGGGAAGAGGAGAGTACCAGGTGGGCTGGCCTTCGGTTTCAAGTTTTACCTGTATTTCACCACTTAGTTCTTTGTTTTTCCCTGTAGGAGTAATATTGGGTATATAATAAGGGCCAAAAATAGTATCAGTTTTGGTGCCCACCGTTGCGGTCATAGGTAAGAAATTATTGGTGGCAGAGTCAAGGTACATATATTCTACCCAAAAATTTGGTGGGGCGCTGGTATCTGAGGCGGGATAACCAATATCTCCGTTCCCATCGGTAAAGTTTACCTGTATGTAAGCAGAGTCTTGGTTGAAAACAATAAAATCTTTATAGGTAATAACAGGATAATCGGGGTAATTCTCATTTTTCTGGCAGGACGAAAACCCCAGTAAAAGAAGAAAAGCAAGGCCGAGTGCAGAAAAAAGTTTCATATTATGTTATACATAGCAAATATAGCTATTATTTTTGAATGTCCTATATTGCAGGCATATGAATATCACAGATAAAAACGCTATTCAGGCGAAAATATTTTCCGTACAAACAAATAATGATTTTGAGCAATTGTCATTGGATGTTTTCAGGTTGCAATGCAAGGAAAATAAAGTATACGGGCAATATGTGCAGGCCTTGGGCATAAAAGCCGAGGATATCAGCAGGGTTGAAGATATCCCTTTTTTACCCGTTTCATTCTTTAAAACCCATGAAGTAGTTTGCGGTAAACCTAATGAATCTGATACTGTATTTACCAGTAGTTCAACTACTTCCGATTCTCCATCGAGGCATATAGTTAAGGATATTGAGTTATATCGCAGCAGTTTTCGTAAATGTTTTAGCCTTTTTTATGGAGATATAAGAGAATATACTGTACTTGCACTTTTGCCGTCCTACCTTGAAAGAACAGGGTCTTCGTTGGTATACATGGCAGAAGATATGGTAAAAGAGAGTAATAACACTGATAGTGGCTTTTACCTGAGTAACTACGACGAACTGGTTGAAAAGTTAAAAAGGCTCAATAAAGAAGGCACAAAGGTGTTACTGCTAGGTGTTACCTATGCGCTGTTAAAGCTTGCCGAAGAATACCCTATGCAACTAAGCAATACCATAATTATGGAAACCGGGGGTATGAAAGGAAAAAGAAAAGAGATGCCCAAAAAGGAAATGCACGAGTTGCTTAAAAAAGCCTTTGGGGTAAAGCAAATACATTCTGAATATGGAATGACGGAGTTATTATCGCAAGCTTATTCCAAAGGGGAAGGTATCTTCAAATGCCCACCATGGATGAAAATTATGGTAAGAGATATATACGACCCGCTAAAGGTTACTGTGGTAAATTCTTCGGGTGGAATTAACATTATCGATCTGGCTAACATTAATTCTTGTTCCTTTATTGCTACCGATGATGTCGGCATGGTGCACAGCGATGGCAGCTTTGAAATATCAGGGCGTATTGATTATAGTGATATACGTGGCTGCAATCTTATGGCTGAAGAATTATAATTTAGCAGCATGAATCAGGATAAGCTTTTCCGGTCCTCTTTAATTGGCCTTGTCTTTCTGGTGCTGCTTACATATTCCAACCATTTTAATAACAGCTTCCATTTCGACGATACGCATTGTATAACCGACAATGCATACATACGTAGCCTGAACAATATCCCAAAGTTTTTTAAAACAGCCGAAGCTTTCAGTTCATTACCTGCTAACCAAACATACCGGCCCATGCTTACTACGCTATATGCGTTAGATTATAGCATAGGGCAGTTTAACGTTATATGGTATCACGTTCCCATATTCCTATTTTTCCTGCTACAGGGGTTTCTCATGTACCTGCTTATTATAAAAATATTCAATGTTTCCTGGCCAAACCCTCTGAATAAATACTTTGCCTTGTTTGCGGTAGGTTGGTATATGGTGAGTACAGCCAATGCCGACACCATTAACTACATTTCTTCTTCTTCAGATTCTATATCTACTTTTTGGGTAGTGGCAGGCCTTGTGAGTTATATCTATCTTAACGGGTGGAAAAAATACCTTGCCTGTATAGTCTCTCTTATTATAGGTACTCTTTTCAAACAATCTGCCTTAGTTCTTCCTGCATTGCTTGCTGTTTATGCCTTTCTGTTCGAAAAGACAGATAATGGTTTATTAAAAAGAATCATTCATTCTGCAGTAGTTGCAATTCCTTTTTTTATACTAAGCGCAGGGTTGTATTTATTACAGGCAAAGCTTACTCCGCCCACCTATGTTACGGGTGGTAATACCTACAATTACATTATTACTCAGCCATTTGTTATCCTTCATTATTTCCAAACCTTTTTCTTGCCAATCGGCCTCAGTGCCGATAGTGACTGGGTACCGTTAACATCTATTACCAGCACTCGTTTTATGATTGGCATAGCTTTTTTAATAGTTATAGATGGTGTTGCAGTTGTGCTTTATAATAAACCAAAGTATGCGCCAATAGCATTTGGTATAGCTTTCTTCTCCATTGCTTTATTACCTGCTACTCTTGTTCCATTGGCCGAGGTTATGAACGACCACAGGGCCTTTTTTGCATATATAGGTATTGTAATTGCTGCTACATGGGTAATACGCCTTGTGTTTGAAAAAGCAGAAAGTGATGAAAACTTTAAAAAGGTGTTACCGGGCTTTATGATGTTAATTATTCTTGGCAACGCTGTAGGCACTTTTATGCGCAATATGGTTTGGCACGACGAGGAATCGCTGTGGCATGATGTTAGTGTAAAAAGCCCTGAAAATGGCAGGGGGCTCATGAATTATGGGTTAGCCTTAATGGCCAAGGGAGACTATAAGGGCGCAGATGATTATTACGGTAGGGCATTGAAGCTGTTGCCCGATTATTCATACTTGTATGAAAATATAGCTATCCTTAAAGCAGCGCAAGGCCAAAAAGAAGAAGCCGAAAATAATTTCAAAAGGGCCATTGACCTCGGCCCTGGGGTGCCTGTGCTATATTACTATTATGCAAAATACCTGCGTGAGCAGGGCAGGGATAATGATGCTATCCAGATGCTGAAAAAATCTATTGAACTGTCACCGGCAGAAGTGAATTCCCGCTATATGCTTATGCAAGTGTACCAGGATGAACAGGACTGGCCATCGCTTGCACAGTTGGCAAATGAAACTTTACGCGTATTGCCTGGTGACGCTACTGCACAGGGATATCTCAATAACTCATCCGGTAAAAAATCAAAAATTGATATTGCTATTGGCGAGGCAAAACAGCACCCTTCAGCTGAAAACTATATAGCGCTTAGTGTTTTGTACTATAACAGTAAGGACTATGATAAATGCATTGATGCTTCACAGGAAGCGATAAAACTATCGCCCGATAATTCCATTGCCTATAACAATCTTGGCTCAGCGTATAATATGCAAGGTGAATGGAAGAAGGCAAAACAGGCTTTTGAGCATGCACTTAAATTAAACCCCGATTTTTCGCTTGCGAAGAATAATTACGCCCTTGCTGTAAAGCAAGATGCTATTACCGATAGTATGAGTGCCATTGCTGCTAAGAAACCTACTCCTGAAAATTATCTGAACCTCAGCCTCACGTATTATAACCAGGGGTTGTATATGAAAGCTATTGAGGCTTGCAAAGAGGCAATAAAGCTAAACCCGAATTTCACGCTTGCTTATAATAATATGTGCGCAGCCTACAACAAAATGGGAATGTGGGATGATGCTATTAGTGCAGGTGAAAAGGCCGTAGCGCTTGATCCGAATAATCAACTGGCAAAAAACAAT
Source organism: Bacteroidota bacterium (assembly GCA_013285805.1). Classification (GTDB taxonomy): domain Bacteria; phylum Bacteroidota; class Bacteroidia; order JABEUT01; family JABEUT01; genus JABEUT01. The sequence continues at coordinate 15,751 of JABDGY010000038.1, forward strand.
TTAGTTGTAGCAAGGCAAGGTAAGGCGCAGAAAACTAATTGAACATTTCCATTACTTCCTCTACCTTTTTTGTTTCCTTATAATAGGAAAGGAGTTTCATTAGCACATCTTCAACCATAGAGTCGGGGCATGAAGCACCGCTGGTAAGCACTATTGTTACCGGAGTTTTATCGGGCAGGAAATTCAATGTTGTTTTTCTTTTTTCAGTATGTATGTCAAAGTGGTGAATAGTATCGGCAGATTCAATTTCTTTAGCCGATGTTACAAAGAAGGTGGTGAATTTCTGTTCGCACAATTCTACAATATGCGATGTGTTAGAGCTATTGTAACCACCCACAACAATAGCTATATCTGCATGCTGTTTAAGTAACTGGTGGGTGGCATCCTGGTTTTCGTTTGTGGCGTAACAAAGGGTATCGCGCGTATCGGCAAAATGCTCTTTTATTTTATCTGCTCCGTATTTTTGAACCATTATATTTTTCAGGTAATCGGCAATACCTTGTGTTTCTTCAGCCAGCATGGTAGTCTGGTTAATTACACCTATTTTCTCTAGGCTTAACTCAGGGTTAAATGAAGCAGAATAACGGTCTTTAAATGCTTCAGTAAATTGTTCCCGGTTAAGCTTACCCAATATATAATCGCCCAGTAAGATAGTTTCTTTCATATCTTTCACAATAAGCGAAGGGCTTTCCGCAGCGCTATGTGAAAAGGTTGCGCGTGTTTCTTCGTGGTAAGGGCGGCCATGTATTATTACACTGTATTTATCGGCCCCAAGTTTTTCGGCTTTGTTCCATACACGGTGTACAAATGGGCAGGTTGTGTCGTAGCTATGAATTTCAATACCCCTGTTCGATAACTCATTTTTTATGTCCAATGTGGTTCCGAAAGCGGGAATAATAACTACATCTTCTTTTGTAAGCTTATCAAATGGAGTAATTGTGTTGCCATAGGTATCCATTAAAAAACTTACGCCCTGTTCTTGCAGGTTGGCATTTACTTCAGGGTTGTGAATCATTTGGCTGAGCAGGAAAATGCGCCTGCCGGGGTTTTCCTTTACTGCCCTGAAAGAAAGCTCAATGGCGTTTTGCACACCATAACAAAAACCAAAATGGCGTGCCATTAAAAAACGTACCGGGCCAAAATCAAGCAGTGTGGGGGAAAAGTCTTTTTTCTTGGGGTCCTGGGCTGTGCGCCAGTCTTTTACCCTGGCTAATATAGGGCTCTTGTAGAACTCCGGTATTTCAAATGTTTTCATGTTATTGCAAAGGTAGTAAAAAGTTACCCGTAACATTTTTATAAAACTATATTTGTGCTATATAAATTGGTGACAAAATGAAAAAATCAGCGATTACCGTTATGCCGGAATATTACGACAAGTACATACTACCTGTTGATGATATAAATGTGGTAGATGCACTGAAAAAATATGATGTGTCAATGTTTGATAAAGCCACACTGGCAAGGATTGGCATAAATGTTTACGAGCCAGGTAAATGGACGGTGAAAGACATAATTCAACATGTGATAGATGCCGAAAGAGTTTTCAGTTACCGTGCACTGCGTTTTGCACGGAATGATAAAACGGCTTTGCCCGGTTTTGAAGAAAACGAATATGCTGTAAATACTAATGTTGCCAAACGCAGCCTCGATGATTTACTAAGTGAGTTTGAAACTGTAAGGCGTTCAACCATTTTTCTCTATAAGAATTTTACGGATGAAATGCTGCAAAGAGCCGGTGTTGCTTCGGGCAGAGATATATCGGTGCTGGCTATAGGCTTCATTATTGCGGGCCATGCATTGCACCATAGTAAAGTTATAAAGGAGCGCTATTATAATATTAGTATTAAGAATTAGGTATTAAATATTAAGAAAGACTAATTTAAAATGAAATCAATAAGCAAGATAGTTTTAATCTCCTGCATGGTGTTGATGTCGGCGAGCGCATTCAGCCAATATTTTTACGATGGTTCCGGCAATATGCTTGGACGTAAGGATGGTAACTTTTTTTATGATGGTTCGGGTAATACAATGGGCCGTATTGATGGTAATTATGTATACGATGGTTCGGGCAATACTATTGTCCGTATTGATGGTAATTATATTTATGACGGGTCCGGCAATACCAAAGGCCGTATAGATGGTAACTATATTTACGATGCTTCAGGCAATACTCTTGGCAGGTTGGATGGCAATTTCATATATGATGGCTCTGGCAATACAATGGGCAGGGTGGAGAACATAGGAAAGCTGGATACTATCCTGTTCTACTTCTTTTGTTTTGGACAGAAATAAAAAAGGCCCTCAAAAGAAGGCCTTTAATACAATATAATCGGGATATTACTTTTTATCAAGGCTGCCGAATACCTTTTTAAGTATATCGCTAACACGGGCTGCCGGGTTCTGGCGTATTTTTAACTCTTCGCCTGCGAGTAGTGTAAACAGTCCCTTTAGTGCCTGCTGGGTTACATATTCATTAAGGTCGGTATTCACTTTAGGGTTGCCGGTAAGGAATGTGGTCTTATTATAAGCATCGGCCAATGGCGTCCAGTACTTTGTAACATTTACACTTGCCACAGCCGCCTGAACAATGGGCAGAAATGCGTCATGTAATTGCTGGCTGGTTTTACTTTTCATGTATTGTGTAGCTGCATCATTAGGGCCTTGCAAGATAGAAAGCCCGTCGGTTATACTCATTGAAGTAATAGCATCGAGGAATATAGGGGCAGCTTTTACAGCAGCCTGCTCTGCAGCGCGATTCATACTAAGCACAAAATCATCAACCTGTTTTTGCTGACCTGCAGATACGGCTAAGTCCTGCACTTTCTGGGCATCGGGAGGGAAAGGGATTTTAATAAGACTGTCTTTGTAAAATCCATCGGTTTTTGAAGCCGATGCGCCTGAATTGTTAGAACCTACCTTTAATGCTTCTTTCAGCCCGTTAACAATATCATCGCTGCTTAATCCTCCTGAAGTGGAATCTTTCTTCCCGGTAATAGCACCCACATCTTTTTTTACATCGCCTTTCGCATTGTTAAGGGCATTTCCTAAATTAAATTGCGCGAATGATGCTACAGAGAAGGCAGCTAAAGCAAGCGCAGTGAGCAGGATTTTTTTCATGACAGTTGTATAATAGATTATTAATTAACGCAAACGTATAACAGTAAAATGAAGCAATAATGAAAATACAAAGAAAAGAAAGAATATTTATAAATAAATAAATTTAATATCCTGCAGAATATCAGGATGCAGGCTAATGCCCACAGGGCAGGTTCTCGCTGTATGTTCCAGAATGCTTTTTTTCTTTATCAGAATAATTATTAGCTGGCATAGTAACACTTATATGCACCTCAGATACCCTGCGAGGATTGGCAGCCATGACCTTTGTAACCTCGGCCGATGCCCCGTCCATATTAATATGGTGGGTATTGGCTGCAATACCCATAGTGGTAAGCATGCAGGTAGCCAGCGATGTGGCCATAAGGTCGGTAGGAGAGAAAGCCTGCCCTTTACCATGATTATCTAATGGGGCATCAGTTGTTATTTTATTGCCTGAAGCAAGGTGGGTGGCTTCGGTGTGTAGTTCCCCGGTATAAATTATTTTTGATGTTGCCATAGAGTAAAATAGGTTATTTTTATTAACTTTGTATTGCAAATATAATAGCACTGAATTGAAAAGGTACAGTATTATATATATAACTCTCATTACCCTGTTATTTTCAGGTTATGCCCGTTCGCAGGATGTGCTTACGCAAATGCAGAATGGCGAAGACGTGAACGTGGTTTTTAAAGATATGGCCGTAGGTGGTATATTTATACATACCGAAGGCTGGGGCCTGTTTTTCCGCAGGGCTAAAATATTGACTATTCACAGAAAGTGGTTCTGGGAAATTGAGACAGCCACCATGCATAGTGATAAGGAGCATAAGATACAAAACGCATCGTACCCCGATGCTACTGCTTATTATTTTGGCAAGCTTAATGGTATGCAGGCTTTCAGGGCGGGTACAGGGTTTTATACTATGTTGTGGAGGAAAAATAATGAGCGTTGTGTTGAAGTTGACGCATTGTATGCCGTAGGTATTTCACTGGCTGTTCTTAAGCCGGTATACCTGCAGATTATTCAACCCACCCCGTCGCCTGATACTTTTATACTCTCCTCAGAAGAATATAACCCCTTAACAGATACCCCGGAAAATATTTATGGACGTGCTTCAGTATTTGACGGGTTAGGGCAGCTGACATTTTATCCGGGTGCTTATGCAAGGGCAGGCCTGAACTTTGATTATGCTAACCGTCACAATACCGTAAAATCTATTGAAACAGGCCTTGAGTTGGATGCCTTTTTGCAGAATGTACCCATTATGGCGCCTGAATATACAAGCAATAGCCAGTTTTTTCTTAATCTTTACGTAAATATTAACTTCGGCAAACGCTGGTTCTAGTTAAAAAACATTCTTTGTGACAAATAATACTACCGAGACATTGCCTAAAGCCAACCGTAAACCCGATTGGCTGAGGGTTAAACTCCCTACAGGAGAAAACTACCTTAAAGTTCGCGAGGCGGTTGAAAATAATAAACTGCATACTATTTGCCAGAGTGGGAATTGTCCGAATATGGGCGAATGCTGGGGGGCAGGTACTGCCACGTTTATGATATTGGGTAATATATGTACCCGTTCGTGCCAGTTTTGCGCTGTGGCTACCGGCCGCCCTTTAGCTGCCGACCTGAAAGAACCTGAAAGAGTGGCAGATGCGGTCGTGTTAATGAAAGTAAAGCATTGCGTAATTACTTCGGTTGATAGGGATGACCTGGCTGATGGTGGAGTAAGTATATGGACAGAAACAATAAAAGCTATAAGAAGAAAAAGCCCCCGCACCACGCTTGAAACCCTTATACCTGACTTTAAAGGAGAACCTGAACTAGTGGCTAAAATAGCTGAAGTGCATCCTGAAATAGTATCACATAATCTTGAAACGGTAAGAAGGCTTACCAAACAGATAAGGGTTCAGGCTAAATATGACCGCAGCCTGGCTGTTTTACGCATGCTAAAAGATGCCGGTATGAGAACAAAA
>JABDGY010000039.1 GCA_013285805.1 Bacteroidota bacterium
AAGAAATGAGTCCGGGAACATTGGCAGTTGCCTTAATGCCGTTCTGCAGCAGGATTATCCTGTCGATTTGCTGCAAATAATAATTGTTGACGACCATTCTGAGGATAATACCAGGGCATCTGTTGAAAACACCTTGTCTGGTAAGCCATACAGGTGGAAGTACATGCAACTTCCCATAGGCACCACAAATAAGAAAAATGCCATTACAGCGGGTGTTGAAGAATCGGACAGTGAATTAATTGTAATTACAGATGCAGACTGCATTGTGCCTGAAACATGGATAAAATCTATAGTATCGGCGGCACTATTCCTTTAGGAATTTTCGCACTATTACCCGCACCGCAGGAGGATAAAGTACAAATAAACGTAAATGAGAATATTCTAAATAGCTTTCGCATAATGGCTTTTGCTTATGTGCAAAATTAACATAAGTCGTTAAAATGTCTTATTTTTACGGTTCATTCATGCATAATGAGAAAAATAATCGGGTTTCTTACACTAATTAGCCCTTTGTTTCTGCAAGGGCAGATAAATTTTGCATATCCGGTAGGTACTGCTCGAGGTGGCGCTATTACAGCTACTGCTAACGACTGGGAAGTTATAGGGATTAACCCCTCAAACCTGGGTTGGGGCAGTAACGATTTTATTTCGGGCACTATAGGCAACCTGGGGTTAAGCGTGCAATCGGAGGGATTAACCTTTGCCAACCTGAAAGACCTGGCAAAAATGAACCCCACAGATACAAATGACCTTGCAAATGCTTTGGGTGCGCCTAATGGTACAAATGTATTCGGCGATTTTACCTGGGCTGCTTTTTCAATTCATGTTCCCAAAATTGGAGGGTTTGCTATCGACTTGCGCGATAGGATTATAGGCAATATTTACCTTAACCCGGCAGCTTTAAATAAGCAGGGTGCTAACCTTATGCTTGCCTCCATTTCAAATTTAACCTTTACAGGCAGCGCGGCTCAAAGCTTCAATAACAATGTTAACCTTAGCACAATAGATACCCTCAACCAGCTTGTTAATGAAATAAGTACCCTTGTAGGCTCTAAAGTATCATACTACCAATACAGGGAATTGAACATTGATTATGGTACTAAACTTTTTCAAATAGGCGGCGGCGGAAGCGAATCGTACTCATTCCGTTCAATGGATAAAGTAGGCAAGGCCGATACTAACGATTTCAGTGCATTGAAAGTTTATGGAGGAGTAGGGGTAAAATATTTATGGGGAATAGCCGATTTGACCGGCACAATTATACCTGGTGGCGTAAAAGCGACCTATGCGGTTGAAAGTGCAAATGAATACGCAAGCGGTTCACCTATTCCTGACGGTGCCCCGGGAAGTGGTGTGGCATTTGATATAGGAGGTAGTGCCCAATACCGTCACTGGAATTTTTCGGTTGCCGCAACCGACCTTGGTTCCATTACATGGCACGGAACAGCTGCTACAGTTACCGATACTAACGTTGCCCGTGTTATAATAAATAACCGTAACAATGGCAATCAACAAGTTACTATAAACGATTTTGTACAAAGCAGCAGCCAGACATTTACCACCCAATTGCCTTCAAAACTCAGGTTCGGTGCTAACTACCAAGTTACAAAAAGAGTAGGTATATCTTCCGATGTTATTTTGCCGCTGAATAATGTGGTAGGCAATCTTGTAGGTCCGTATATGGCTGTGGCAACACATATTACTATTGTCAAATCTCTTGCTATAGATGGTGGTTTCGCCACTGCGCAGCAATATGGTTTTGCTATGCCATTTGGCCTTACGGTTGGTCATAAGTTTCAATTTTATATAGCAACAAACGATATTCTGACGTATCTGGGTAAAGAAACTAAACCTGATATTTCGGCTGCCTTTGCTTTAATACGTGTCAATTTCTAATAAACGCCAGAATTTTTTATGCCTTCTTCATTTTCCGGTAAAGTAGTATGGGTAACTGGCGCTTCATCGGGTATTGGTGAGGCATTGGTAAAAGGATTTGCGGCAACGGGCGCAAAGGTTATCCTTTCTGCAAGGAGAGAAGAAGAACTAAAACGGGTTCAGAAAGAAGCCGGCCTGAATGAATCTAATAGCCTTATTCTTCCCGTTGACTTATACAATACAGGCGATATTGAAAAGGCATATAGCAAGGCGAAAGAAAAATTCTCCAGTATAGATATACTCATTTGTAATGCAGGCATAGCGCAGCGCTCTACTGTTGTCAATAGTAAACTTGAAGTTGACCGACAGATAATGGAATTGAATTTTTTTGCCGTAATAGCGCTTACCAAAATAGTATTGCCTTCTATGATAAACCGTAAGCAAGGAAATATTGTGGTTATAAGTAGCGTAATGGGTAAAATGGGAATACCGGGAAGATCTATGTATTGTGCTTCAAAACATGCATTACATGGGTTTTTTGAGGCATTGCGGGGCGAAGTATTTAAAGATAATGTTAAGGTACATATAATTTGCCCGGGCTATGTAAAGACCAATGTGTCTGTTAATGCGGTTACATCCGATGGTTCGGCCCATGGTAAAATGGATGCAGGGCAGGAGAAGGGCATCTCCCCGGAAAAATGTGCTAATGCTATAATCAGGGCCATTAAATCGGGCAAGGAGGATGTATATGTTGGAGGCACAGAAACACTGGCTCCACGTTTGAAAGCGGTACTTCCCTCACTTTTTTCGTATTTCGTTAAACATTCGGAATTTCATTGATAATTAATTTTTTATGAGATACAGTAATACACTTGAATTTGCAAAGGAACAGGACAAAAAAGACCCTTTAAGAAAATTCAGAAAACATTTCCTGTTTCCAAAACATAATGGGAAGGAGGTATTATATTTTACAGGGAACTCGCTCGGATTGCAACCTCAAGGCGTTCTGAAAAATATAAAAGTAGAACTGGAAGACTGGGCCAAATATGCGGTTGAGGGACATTTTGACGCTCGCAACCCATGGTATTCATACCATGAAATGTTCGCAGCCCCGCTGGCTAAACTTATGGGTGCTAAACCGGAAGAGGTGGTGGCTATGAACCAGCTTACGGTTAATCTTCACCTGATGATGGTGTCTTTTTATCGCCCTACGGCTAAACGATATAAAATTCTTTGTGAATCAAACGCTTTTCCTTCCGACCAATACGCCTTGCAGACACAGGCGAAGGTACATGGCTTTAATGTAAATGATGCCCTTATAGAAATTGCCCCGCGCAAAGGGGAACATTTAATAAGGCTGGAGGATATAGAGAAAGCTATTAACGATAATGCTGATGAACTGGCATTAGTAATAATTGGTGGATTGAACTACCTTACCGGGCAACTGTTAGATATGCCTACTATTACAAAGGCAGGGCATAAAGCGGGTGCTTATGTAGGATTTGACTTGGCACACGCTGCCGGTAACGTACAATTAAAATTACACGAGTGGAATGTTGATTTTGCTGTATGGTGCACATATAAGTATCTTAATTCCGGCCCTGGCGCTGTGGCCGGTGCATTTATTAATGAACGGCATATTAAAAACAAGGAACTGCCTCGTTTTGGCGGGTGGTGGGGATATGATAAGGATACCCGTTTCCTGATGAAGCATGATTTTGTGCCTATGCAAACTGCTGAGGGATGGCAACTGAGCAATGCTCCTGTACTTTCAATGGCGGCTCATAAAGCGGCTCTTGATGTTTTTATGCAGGCGGGCGGGATGGTCCCACTTTGCAAAAAGAGTGTGGCGCTTACCGGCTATCTTGAATATATTGTTGCGGAGTTGAATAAAAAGATAAAAGACAAGAAGGTAAAACTGGAAGTTATTACCCCGGTAAATCCAGCCGAGCGAGGCTGCCAGTTATCTATTATTGCCCATGGCATAGGGCGCGACTTCTATAATGCACTTACAAAAAATGGAGTTTTCTGCGACTGGCGCAACCCTAATGTTATAAGATTTGCCCCGGTGCCTTTATATAATTCATTTGAGGATGCCTGGAGGCTTGGACAAGCAGTAGAAAAGGTACTAAAACTTAAATAATAGTGTGATTTATTAGGATTGAAAAGCAATAAGTTTTATAATTGTACCCGTATAAACACCGTTGAGTCTAATATTTTACATTACTTCATTTAAAAAGTGCCCAAAAAGAAACGCTATACAACAAGGTATATACTTGGACTAGCCACATTCCCATTTCTTGTAATAGGTTATTTTTTTAATAAAATAATATGGAAGTACCTGTCAAAAAGGAAACCATTTATTGAATGGACGGTACTGGCCTTGTCAATAACTATAGTTGTTCTTATAATTTCCGGAATAATACGTGGTGATTTCAGGGCCAGTAAAACAGTGCAGGATTCAGGTAACTCAGACCAGCAGATTAGGAAAAAGAAACATTAAGCCTTTTCTTTACCCCTTAAAATCCATTCCAAGGTTATAGAATACAAAACTCCATACATCACCAAACTCATCAATTTGTTTTGATAATGGTTTACCTGCCCCGTGCCCTGCATTATGGTCAATGCGCACCAATACAGGTTCGCTGCCTTTCTGATGTTCCTGCAAGGTTGCAATAAATTTCAAGGAGTGCGCAGGTACTACCCTGTCATCATGGTCAGCTGTGGTAACCATTGTTGCCGGATAGGCTACATCGCGTATGTTATGTAACGGCGAGAACTTTATGAGGTTGTGAAACTGAACTGAATCGTCACTTGTGCCATAATCGCCCGCCCATGACCAACCAATGGTAAATTTCTGGTAACGCAGCATATCCATTACACCAACAGTGGGTATGGCAACCTTTGCAAGGTCGGGCCTTTCAGTCATAACAGCACCTATTAGCAAACCACCGTTTGAACGGCCGTGGATAGCCAGTTTTTCATGAGATGTATATTTATTATCTATAAGATATTGAGCGGCTGCAATGAAATCATCAAACACATTTTGCTTATTAAGTTTTGTTCCGGCTTCATGCCACTTTTCGCCATATTCTCCACCACCACGTAAATTGGGTACTGCATATATGCCACCATTCTCCAGAAACAGGGCAACACTCGGGCTAAAAGCAGGCAATATGCTAATGTTAAATCCTCCATATGCATAAAGGAAGCAAGGGTTAGTGCCGTTCATTTGTGTTCCCTTCTTGTAAACTATAAACATGGGAATTTTTGTTCCATCCTTACTAGGATAAAACACTTGTTTTGTTTCATAATCATTGCTGTTAAAATCAGCAGTGGGCTTAAAAAATATACTCGACTTATTATTTATGGCGTTGTATTTAAAAATAGTAGAAGGAGTAGTATAATTGGTAAAAGAATAGAAAGCGACGCTATCATCTTTTTCACTGCTGAAATCACCATTGCCAAGGCCGGGAAGTTGTATTTCGTTCAGTTGCTTTCCACTCATGTCATATACACAGAAGTGTACGGTTACGTCTTTCAGGTAACTGGCCACAATATTGCCATTGCACATGGAAACACTTTGCATTAAATAATTCTGTTCGGGCAATAGTGTCCTCCAGGAATTAGAATCAGGGTGCTCAATATCTACGGCGACCATTTTATACTTAGGCGCATTCCTGTTTGAGAAGATAAGAAGTGTATTTCCATTATCGTCAACAATATTATTATCGCTACCGAAATTACCTACAATGGTTACAAAAGGAGCATCTTTCTTTGTAAGGTCCTTTACCATTAGTAAATTACCATCAGTAGTTTCTTCTTCAGTTATACTCAGGTATTTTTCATCACGGGTAACGTCAGCCTCAATAGTGCGTTTTGGATGCTCTTTATCTGCAAAAACAAGGCTATCGGTACTTTGCGGGGTACCTATTCTATGGTAATAAATACGCGACGATTCATTTGATTGTGTAAGTGCGGCTCCTTCTTTGGCTGCATCGTAACTGGTGTAGAAGAAACCATTTCCTTTCCAGGCAATGTTTGAGAACTTTATCCATTTTAAGGTATCGGTTAACTGTTTTCCGCTTGCAATATCAATTACATAAAACTCATTCCAGTCCGACCCGGCTTTGCTTATGCCATATGCAAAATATTTTTTGTCATTTGAAACAGCGGTAACCGAGATAGAAGTAGTGCCTTCTTTTGAAAGAGTATTGGGGTCAAGCAACACACGTGGGGTTCCATTTGCGCCTTCCTGGACATAAAGTACGCTTTGGTTTTGAGTGCCGTTGTTCTTATAATAGAAATAGTAATTTCCCCTTTTAAATGGGGTAGTGCATTTTTCAAAATTATAGAGCTTTGCCAATCGCTTTTTTATCTTGTCCCTGAATGGTATTTTAGAAAGGTAGCTTTCGGTAAGCTGGCTCTCTTCCTTCATCCATGACTCTCTTTCAGCAGTTGTGTCATTTTCCATCCAGCGGTATGGGTCAGCAATTTTTGTACCGAAATAGTTGTCCACCGTACTATCCTTACGCGGGTGCGGATATTTAAGTCCTGCATCAGTTGCAGCTAATAATAATACAGTGCCGGCGGCTAAGAAAGAAAGTTTCATTCGTGTTTTGTTTTAATTATCCTGATCAATTTTCAAAGGCTAAGCTACAATATTTTATGGCTGCATATAACCATAAAATCTTAATATTTCTAACTGGCTAGGGAACAACGGCCGATGTGACTTAAATGTTAAAAGACTAAACCAGCTACCCTAAAACGGCTATACCTGCTTAACTTTTCCAATGGTTATTATAATACATTTGCATAAAATTTCTGGTCCATGTTACAATTAAAGCGCTATCCTTTCCAAAAGATAGTATTGTTGCTTTGTCTATTGTGTACTTATGCAGCACAGGCGGCAAAACCTTCCTGGTCTATTGAGGTGAGGGGAACAGTATCTGAAAAAGGGCAGAGCTTACAGGGCGCTGTAATATCACTTTTTTGCGACAGTGCCTTGCTCCAAAAGACTACATCATCGGATGGAGATTTTAGCTTTGTACTTCACGCTGATACCGAGTATATGTTCACCTTTTCGAAGCCTGGTTATGTGTCGAAATGTATCAGTTTTTCTACCAAAAATGTGCCGGCTGCTAGGGCAAAACAAGGCTTCACACCATATGATGTCAGCATTGCTATATTTAAAAAGATAGATGGAGTAGATATTGACCAGTTGCTGCAAGCACCGCTTGCCATGATACGGTTCGACCCTGATATGGATAATGGAGGAGATTTTGCACTGGATGAGAAGTACGCCAAAAGTATAAAGCCTTTTTTAGCAGTACTTAACTTTGAAGTGAAACAGGAAATGAAGCGTATGGAAAGTGATAAACAGGTGGTATTGAGGAACAGTGAACTTAAGCAGCAAAAGATTATCACATATTCTATTATTGTAGTACTTATACTGGTACTGGGGTTTGCCATTTATTCATACCGTAGCTTTACCCAGAAGCGTAAAATGAATAAGGAACTGGACTTCCAGAATAAGAGTATTGAGCAAAAGAACCGTGAAATCACCGATAGCATAGGCTATGCCAAGCGTATTCAGAATGCAATGTTGCCAACACCCGAAACAATTAAGCAAGCGTTACCTGACAGTTTCATTCTTTTTAAACCCAAGGATATAGTAAGTGGGGATTTTTATTTTTTCCTGAATAATAAAGAGAAAATATATTTTGGCGCGGCTGATTGTACAGGGCATGGCGTACCGGGTGCTTTTATGAGCCTTATTGGATATGAAAAATTGCATGATGCCTCTCATACTACCTCACATACGGGTGAAATACTATCTACAGTAAACAAAGGCATACGTAAATCACTTCGACAAACAAGCGATAAGGATTCCAGCCGTGATGGTATGGATATAGCCCTTTGCTGTATAGAGAAACAAAGTAACGGGACTAAAGTTTCCTACTCCGGTGCTAACAGGCCATTGTGGATTATTCGTAAAGGGCAAACTGAAATTGAGGAATTTAAGCCTACCAAAAAGGCAATAGGTGGATTTACGGAAGAAGAGCAGAGCTTTGATGTTTACCAAACGGAGGTGAAAGAAGGAGATACTTTATATATGTTCTCCGATGGGTATTCTGACCAGTTCGGTGGCGATAAAGGCAAAAAGCTTACTACTAAACGCTTTAAAGATTTGTTACTTGAAATAAAGCACCTTGCAATGGACGAGCAATTGAAGAGGCTGGAGAATTTCATTGAGTCATGGAGGAGAAATGAAGAGCAGGTAGATGATATCCTGGTTATTGGAGTAAGGGTTTAATGAAAAATTTACAGGAAGATTTTCTGAAGTACTAGCTTTTCTTTTTTCTGGTTGTAGGCTTTGGTCTAAGTAAACTTATATGCTTATAGCTTATATCGAAGTACTTTTTTAGTTCACCTGTCTTTTTAAGCAATGCATCAGGAACAGCAACATAATTTTTCTGTACAATACCATAAGATGTTACTAGTGTGGTTTTATGCTTCTTAAGAAATTCATCGATTGCTTCTTCCGGTAGCCGCAATGCTAAAACATCTTCTTTAGTCAGATAGCTAAACATATGCCCATTCAAGGACGTATAGGGAATAGTATTTCCTTTCAACTCAATAGTATGAAAGCTATCCACAAGTTTGGTATATAGTTTTATTTTTTCTTCCCTTGTCATATTGATTCGAGTAAGATTACCCTGCCCAGTTTTCCCTGTCAAGGCTTCGGTAATTTATAGCTTCAGCCAAGTGAGGCGTTTCAATATTCTCGGAACCTGCCAAATCAGCTATTGTTCGGGCTACTTTCAAAATTCTGTCGTAAGCACGGGCCGAAAGATGGAGTTTTTCCATAGCTGTTTTTAATAGCTGGTGGCCGGCATCATCTATCTTACAATAGCTTTTCAGTTGTTTAGAAGTCATTTGCGCATTGCAATAGATGCCTGTGTCTTTAAAGCGTGCAGCCTGTATTTCCCTTGCTTTAATAACTCGCTCACGTACCGATTCACTCTTTTCACTTACCCTTTCCGACGATAGCTCACCATAAGCCACAGGTACTACTTCCACATGTATATCTATACGGTCCAATAATGGGCCTGAAATACGATTTAAATATTTCTGAACTGTTCCAGGGGCGCAAACGCATTCCTTCTGCGGGTGGTTATAAAACCCACATGGGCAAGGATTCATAGATGTTACGAGCATAAAGCTTGCCGGGTATTCAACGGTAAACCGTGCACGCGATATTCTTATAACTCGATCCTCCAATGGTTGGCGCATCACTTCCAAAACAGTTCTTTTAAATTCGGGCAGTTCATCTAAGAACAATACACCGTTGTGGGCCAACGATATTTCGCCGGGCTGAGGAAATCCTCCTCCTCCGACAAGGGCAACGTCACTAATTGTGTGATGAGGAGCCCTGAAAGGGCGCGAAGAAACAAGCCCTTTACCACTGCCAACTTTTCCTGCTACGGAATGTATTTTAGTGGTTTCAAGAGCCTCATCCAATGTAAGTGGGGGTAATATGGTTGGTAACCTTTTAGCTAACATGGTTTTACCTGCTCCCGGAGGGCCTATTAAAAGCACATTATGCCCGCCTGCAGCAGCTATCTCCAACGAACGTTTTATGTTTTCCTGCCCTTTTACGTCAGCAAAATCAACCTCCGCAAGCGCTAATTGATGATAGAATGTTTCAGAGGCATTTACTATAGTGGGTTCAAGGGTAATATCACCGGTTAAAAAGTCAATAGCCTCTTTAATGTTTTTAATACCATATACTTTCAATCCTTCCACTATGGCCGCTTCTTTAGCATTCTGTTCGGGCAGTATAATTCCGGTAAAACCTTCTTCTCGTGCCTTTATGGCAATGGGTAATACACCTTTTATGGGTTGCAGGCCGCCATCTAGCGACAATTCTCCCATAATTACGTATTCGCCTACCTGCTCGCTTTTTATTTGTTCCGATGCGGCAAGTATACCAATGGCTATAGTCAGGTCATAAGAAGAACCCTCTTTGCGTATATCAGCCGGGGCCATATTCACGGTAATCATCTTACCAGGCAGGCGAAAGCCGTTATTCTTAAGCGCTGCATCTATACGTTGCTGACTTTCTTTTACCGCACTATCGGGTAATCCTACCAAAAAGAAATTTACTCCCGCACTAACATTTACTTCTACTGTAATAGTGGTGGCATCAATTCCATTAACCGCACTTCCGTATGTTTTAACCAGCATTTGTTATGAATTTTCAATGGTAAAGATATTTTATATTTTTAAAAAATCTATTTTGCAGTAATTTATCGTATATCCTTAAAATCTAAATTAACATGATACCAACCATACTTGTCTGTACTGCCCTTTGCTGCATAGTTATGTTTTTTGTCTGGACATACGCCAAAAGCATTCAAAACGCTGGTGTTGTAGATATTTTCTGGGCATTTAACTTTTCAATAATAGCCACGGTTATTTGCCTTATGGCAACCGGTTTCTGGGAACGGAAGCTAATAATAGCGGGTATGGTACTAATATGGAGCATGAGACTGGGCATATATTTACTTATCCGTGTGGGTTCTCATTTGCAGGTTGAAGAGGGCAGGTATAAGAAACTCCGCGAAGAATGGGCACCTAATCCCGACCGCAAGTTTTTGTTTTTCTTCCAGTCGCAGGCATTATCTAATGTATACCTGGCCATTCCCTTCTTTCTTATAGCGTTTAACCCCAAACCGGAAATATCTATTTTAGAATATGCCGGTATAGCCGTATGGGGCATAAGCATACTGGGTGAAGGTATTGCCGATGCACAATTAAAGAAATTTAAATCGAACCAGGTTAATAAGGGTAAAGTGTGCGATGCAGGGTTGTGGAACTATTCCCGCCACCCCAATTACTTTTTTGAATCTATGATTTGGGTTGGGTATTTCATGCTCTCACTTAACGCCGATTATGGATGGGTAGGAGTATTGAGTCCTATTACCATTATGTTACTCTTATTCAGGGTTACCGGAATTCCAATGACGGAAGAACAGGCAATAAGGTCGAAGGGAGATGCATACAAAGAGTACCAGCGTACCACTTCAGTATTTGTTCCCTGGTTTAAAAAGAAATAATGTATGTGGTATAGTTCGTTACTGGAGAAAGATTCATTGCCCGATTTTGTATTACGTGCAGGTATCCGCAATTTGCTAAAGCAGCGCCTGAAGGATGAAAATAAGGGCAGCCAGGAAGCCCAGCAGGAGCATTTTATGAAGTTAGTGGAAGAATTAAGGCAATCCCCTATTGCTGTAAATACAACTGAAGCCAATGAACAGCATTATGAAGTTCCGGCTGAGTTTTACCTGAAGGTTTTAGGAAAGCATTTGAAATATAGTTCAGGATACTGGAAAGAAGGGGTGACAGATATTGACACTTCTGAAAAAGATATGCTGGAAATTACCTGCCAGCGTGCTGAACTTAAGGATGGACAGAAAATACTTGAACTGGGATGTGGCTGGGGTTCATTATCATTATTTATGGCTGAAAAATTCCCCGGAAGTAAAATAACCTCTGTTTCAAATTCCCATAGCCAGAAGGCATTTATAGATGAACAGGCACGGAAACGGAATCTAACTAATCTGACTGTCATTACTGCAGATATGAATGTTTTTCATATTAATGAAAAGTTCGATAGGGCCGTTTCGGTGGAGATGTTTGAGCATATGAGAAATTATGAATTGCTATTGAAGAAGATAGCGAGTTTCCTCAATGACAATGGCAAATTGTTTGTCCATATTTTCACCCACAGGGAGTATGCATACAAATTTGAGGTGGTAGATGAAAGTGACTGGATGAGCAAATACTTCTTTACCGGTGGCATAATGCCAAGCGACCATCTGTTACTTTATTTTCCTCACTATTTCAATATTGAAAAACATTGGAGGGTAAATGGAACTCATTATCAAAAAACCTCGGAAGCATGGCTTAAAAATATGGATGCTAATAAACCGAATTTAATGGAAGTTATGAAGCGTGTATATGGCGAACAACAGGCTGTTCGCTGGTGGGTATATTGGCGCATATTCTTTATGGCTTGCGCCGAGTTATGGGGCTATGATAATGGGAATGAGTGGATGGTCAGCCATTACTTATTTCAAAAAGCTCCCGCAGCATAGTTGAAATAACGTCTTGATGCCCCTTTTTCAAAAAACTGAAAATATTCCTTTTTGCCCATTCATATGTTTTGGCTGTGATAATGGTTAACAAAACAATTCCTAAACCTAATAACCCACTGTGGAACAGTAATCTGGCAAATAATAGAATTGCTAACAGGTAAATAGGGTAGAAGAATAGTAACGTACAATAAATAACAGAATCGAAGAATTCATTAAAGTGAGTTGTCTTTCTGGCTATAGTTTTACAGATAGAGTAGGGGATAATATTGAGAATGAGCCCTAAGGCATATAAAGGCAAGCCAAGTAAAAAATAGAAGAGATTTGATGTTAAGTGGTACTCTATTTTTTCTTTTTTTAGATAAGTTGCAAGATTCGAAAATCTTTCAATCACCACGTGTCCACCATTATTGAGGCTTTTCAACAGTTTTATGGCAACTTTATTTCCTTCCTCTATATTTTTAAGCAAGAAAGAAGTAATAATGTTTTGCAGCTCAAGTGTTTTTTTTTTGTCAACTATAGCGCATTTTTCTTTTAAGGAGTTTTGCAGTCTATCTGTAAAGTTTTTAAGAAACGCACCCTGTTCTGTAATGTTTGTAAAGTCAGGTTTTTGTAAGGGAGGCATAAAGTCAATGTAAACCCTGCTTTTAAGCTGAAGCCATGAACTATAGTGAATAGCGACGGGAACTACTTTCAGTTTTTCTCCTATACTTGAATCGTTCCATGCATCGTAAGTCAACCGTGCTGTTCCTTTACGTAGTGGCCTTAAGTGCCATTCATTTTCCGATGTGCCTTCCGAGAAAATAATAATGGTTCCATTTTTTTTAAATGCCTCAAGACAAAAAGTAAAGGTCTCGGCATTTTTGTGAAAGTTTTCAGGCCCTTCCTGCTTGCGGAATATGGGTACTATATTAAGAAAGCCTAACAAGGACGAAACAAATGATGAAACAAAAACATCACCTCGTGCCAAATAGTAAATGGGCCTTTTATATAGCGATGTTATAACCAGGCCGTCAAGAAAAGAATTAGGATGGTTACTCGCTAATATTACTGGCCCAGTGGCGGGTATATTTTCAACACCTTTTACTATTACTTTTTCGAAAAACAGCCATGTGGTACTTCTAATCCATGCTCTCAATACAGGATGGATTATAGTTTTAAGGATGTTCATGGCCTAAAGAGGCATGGGCTATTTCTTGCTGATAACATAGGTGCCAAGCATACCAAATAAGGGAGGAATGCCGGGGAAGCTTTCAACTACCTTCCAGAAGCCATAGCTCCATTCAGGAACAAGGCATTTACGCGATACACCTCCGCTCACTGTGTAGCGAAACGCTGTATGAGGTTGTACCTTTTCAATCTTCAGGCTTGGAAATTCTTTTTCAAATTTTGCCCTGTCGCGCTTCATATATATCCAGGGTATAGCACCATTGGCGCCACTTAATGGCCCGGTAGAAGCTATTTCCCAACCACCGTTGGGTAAAAAAGGCTCGTGATGGAAATTCTTGTAGATGAATCGTGATACAGGAGTGTTTACAGGCTCTACCATTATTATTTTCCCACCCGGTTTAAGTGTACGTTCAGCCTCCTTAAAGAACATATAAGGGTGGGGTATGTGATGCAATACATTCACCATAAAAATGCCACGGAGCTCATTATCTTTAAATGGCAATTTTTCTGCGGAAAACTCCATTTCCACATGGGGTAGGGGTAATATGTCACTGGTAATTACATTTGGCATCAGGTCTTTCAGAAAACCACCGCCGGAGCCAATCTCAAGATACTTCGCGTTAGGGTCTTGTTTGGCGAAATCAATAAAATTCTGGTACCAGTCAAGGTAAATCTTCTTCAGGAAGTTTTTAGCAAGAATTATATCTCTGTGCTGTATTGTAGTTTTCGGGTCGTCGAGTTCTGTTTCAAACTCATATTTTATGGCCATAGTTTTACAAGGGTTTAAGTAGTAAAGATATGAATTTGCTCTAAAATAGCAGTATTCGCCTATTCTTTAGACAGCAACTTAAATTCGAGCCAGAAAAGGAAACGTACTGTATAATAAGCACACCAGTATGTGAATCGTTGCCACAAATTAATGCGGCGGTTAAAATCAGCCTGGGTTATTTTGTCAGAGCTAGCCATTACCTTCATTAGCTCCACCTGCACAGTATTGCAGAAAGCCGCATCAAATACCTCTACATTTGTTTCTACACTGCTGTAATCGCTAAGATGGTTAATATTATATGAGCCGGCCGAAACCCATTTATCATCAACCGTGGTTATTTTTCCGTGAAGAATAGTTTTGTTCCATTCATAAATTTCAATATTGTTACGGAACATCCAATCGTAAAGATATGTGGTGGCCTTTTTTGAAAGCCCCACATCTGATACGCCTTGTAAGATAACCTGTATTTTCACATTCCTTTCCGAGGCTTTCCGCAGTAACTTTCTTATCCTGTTGCCCGGCATAAAGTAACTGGCCATAAAAATTACTGATGAATGCGAGTGCCTGATGGCATATCGGAGGCTTAACGAAATACCTTCCCGCCTGAAAAGGTAATTATTTTGCCTGACCTTTACAGGAATCCCGTCATATTCGCCAATAGCTTTATCTAATACATGAAATAATTTTTTTCTCCCCTTACGGCCCCTGTTTTTCCATAATGCTTCACAAATAGTAAGCACTTTTTTACATACTGTACCTTTCAGGTATACCGCATAATCGAGCCAGGGGGTTTCGGGGCCTTCAACACGGTACTTGTCTTCTACATTAATACCACCAATCAAAGCTTCAGTGTCGTCGGCCAGAACTATTTTGTGGTGCAACCTTCTGCCAAAACGGATACGGTATTTATAGAATAGAGGCGAGAATTTCCTGAAGTGAATTCCACTTTGTGTTATCTTTTCAATAGAATTGTTATGCAAGTCTGCTGAACCAAAAGCGTCGACCAGCAAAAACACCTTTACACCACGCTTAACTGCATGTTGCAGGGCATTTATAATTATTTTACCCGTAGAATCGTCAATGAAAATATAGGTTTGGAAATGGAGTGTTTTTTTGCTGTGGTTAATTATTTCAACGGCACGTTTAAAAAAATCATCTCCGCTATGTACTAAAGCAAGCTCTGTGGCCTGCATGAATTTACTTTTATCGCGCCTGTGTATTTTAAAAGAACCGCTACTCATGCTCTAGCTCAGTATACCGTAGATGAATGTTCTTTTAAAAGGGTAAAAAATGCATCTGCCGGGAAACTCCATGTAAACAATCTTCCGGTATTCATCCATAAAGGGTTTGTGTAATTCTTCAGGTAAATGCTCCAGATAAGGTACCAGGGCGGTGCCGGAAACCCAATTTACAAGCCCATCGGCATCTTCCAGCACATGAGGGTAAATCTTTTCAAATACATTTATGGCGCTTATATTATTACGGTAAAGTATTTCCGCATAGGTCTCTATATTTAATACGGGAATTGTTCTTGTCCAACCTTGCAGAGCTGTTTTAAAAGGTTCGGCAGATGCGAGTGATTTTATGGCTGTATGCGTAAAATGAGTATGGTTAGATGGCAATTGAATAGCCAACTGGCCGCCTTCATTCATCAGCTTTACCAGTTTAGGTAAAAGTGTATGGTGGTCTTCAACCCAATGAATAGCTGCATTGGAGAAGACAATGTCCCAGCGCTCGCCACAATTAACTATTTCTTCTATACTCTCCTGCCTGAATTCAAGGGTTTCTGTTACAAAATTTCCGGATTCTTTAAGCATTTCGGAAGACGAATCTACCCCCAAAACAATAGAGCCAGGCAGAGAATCGGCAAGCATTTTTGTTATTTCACCCGTGCCGCAACCTAAATCAATTACCGATAAATCGTTCTTTGCTTCTATTAGTTTTATAAGGTCAAAAAACGGGGCGTATCGCTCTGCTTTAAATTTATTATATGTTTCAGGATTCCATGGCATATTTTAAGAGGTAGATTATAGTTACAAATCTACTCAATAACCAATATAGTTATAAATAGGCTGACTTTAACGCGATACCTCTACCAACTTTCTAATAGTGCCTGTATCATCAATTATACGGCAGATATAGGTTCCACTTGCCAACGAAGATGTATTGAGAAGAAAAGTGTTTTTCCCGGACACGCAATTGTAGTTATCACTGCTCAATACCTGGCTGCCTGTCATATCAGTCAATTCGACTTTGATATTTTTGTTATTGGCAGCGGTAAAATTTATAGTAAAATATTCCTTTGTAGGGTTGGGATAGATATTAATATCCGATAAATCATTTAACTCGTTTACTCCTAAAATTAAGGGGAGCAGAGTAACTTGTTTAATGGCATCTACTTCATTTCCCCAGCTATCGCTTACTCTTAGGTCTAAGTTATAATTTCCCGATTTAAGTGCATGGGTATTCCAGTTTGCCAGCAAACTATTGCTGACTTCATTTGTATCTACTGTTGTAATTGGAGTCCATCCGGTATCCCCGTTAGGTTGGTAAAATAATTGCCAGCTTTTAAAATACATCCAGTCACTGGTGGGGCCTCTGTGTATCCATGCTGAACCACTAATAGGAGCAATTGAATCAGCGAATAAATTACTGGCCGGCTCATTTATAAAATCAAACCAGGCATCACTGCTTCCAAGCGCTTGCGGGTCTATGGGTACCGATGTTTGAACAACAATAAGTAATGAGTTATCAATGGCAGAGGCAAACCCTGAACCACTAACAGTAGAATATCCAAGTATGAATGTGCTGGTTGCTTCGCTGCGGGCATATGTAGTAATGGTTGCCTGGTTAGCGACTATTGTTGAAGTGTCGCTTGACCAATGGTAACCACCCGAACCATCAACCACATAATTATTGCCATACATTTTCGATTTATTCTCAGTACCAATTTCTCCTGCTATGCAACCCGTAACATTAATAATAGATTTATGGAACACATAAAAACTCCAGGTTTGAACCGTACAATTTGTAAAAGTCAATGTTCTGTCAGAAAGGGGTGCGGTAAAAGTTGAGTAGATTGCATTATCGGTAATACCGGAAACAATAACCGAGTCTTTCAGTTTATCAAACCACAAACCGATAGAGCGGATTTTAGAGTTTGTGATATTTACAGTTGAGCCACTGCTGGGCATCATGGCCCACATAATACTATAACAGGAATCGGCTGAAACATTGTATTCCACCCCCTTTACTCCGGGCTTTGTATTATTAAATTGGTAGCCATAAGCAGTATCATGGGTACCGAACGACCAGTTTATGACCGCACTATCAGGAAACTGGTGCCATAAAATAACTGAAGTGGCATGCTTTATATTCATGTTCACATAATCGGCAATAATAAATTCACCAGCCTGGTTAGTACCATTCATGGTAAGTGAGGCCCTATTACTCAAGCCTGTAGTCATCCAGTCGGGTTGGGTGACATTAGTAAAAGAAATTTGGGCCGTATCGGCTACTGACAGATTATGTGAAAACCCTCCGTAATCTAATGTTGAATTACTAATAGTGGCAATACTCTTATTAACCAGGATTATGGCTAATTGGTAGAAATAACTTTGCGGGAAAGTAATATAGGATGAATCGATTATAATCTTCCCGTTATCAAGTGCAATAATATCACCTACATTGGTCATGGTTGCATTTTTAATAATCAATACACCATTTAATACCACAACAATTGGCCCGGTGTGGGTATAAGTACCGGCAATAGTAAGGGTATCGTTAGGAGTAACACCTACATATATGGTATCTGAGGTACCGGTAAGACGCTTTGCATTTCTAAGTGAGGATGATTTGAGTGTTTTGCATTTTTCCTGGAATTTAAATAGCTGGCTAAGGTGAATATTAGCCTGTGTTAAAGGCTGTAGAGTAGTTGTGTTCGCAGAACCTGCTTTCGGTGGTTTAACCTGGTTAAGCAGAGATTGTAAATTGTGTTGCTGGGCTGATAAATAAGTTGTAAATAATAAAGAGCAAACAATACAACCGGATAAAATGAAAGAAGTAAGTTTCCTCATTTTTATGGATTTGGTTAATCCAAATTTAAGCAAATAAAATTATCTTTTCTGCTCTAGCTCTTTTTCAGCCTTCATAAGGTCAGCCTGAATCGATTTTCCATCTGGTTGCTTATTACCTCTATGGCAGGTATAACAAACAATCATATGTATGGTATCTGTCCGCGTAGAATTATTGAAATTGAAGTTATTGGAGTTAATATCAGCTGTCATTTTCATCATATGGCGCGCTATTTTCTTTTCATCCTTAGCATCGCTGGCAAAGTCAAGGTGGTGGTTGGTTGTATCAGCATTACGTGCATGGCAAAAGCCGCAACGAACGCCAAGTGAAACAGCATAATCGCGCATTATGGAATCCAGCTGGTCTTTGCTAATATCTTTCGGGAGTACCTGCAGGTTTTTAAAACCTTCAGGTGAACTGGAAGTGTTAGTTGTTGCACCTATTGCAATAAATAACCCTAATATTGATATGGATATGATTTGCCACTTTTTCATAAAGTCGTTTTTTTAGTTGATGAGCAAATGTACTTAAATTATTGAACCATTTTAAAACCTGATTCCTACTTGCAGGGTAAAGTTACGTGGCGGTTCAAGGTAAGCCGGACGTTCTATATACGCCCTGTTAAGTAAATTCTTTACGATGAACGATATTTTAAAAATTTTAGTTGCCTGGTATGCCAGGTGCCCATCTATTATATAGTCTCCGTTACCGTGCAGTTCACGGAACCGGGCAACACCCGGAACAACTTCGACACCCGGAAATTGAGGGTCGGTACCTAAAAATATTTTATCCATGTTTACAATGAAGCTATTATACCTGTAATTTCCACCCAATGTAAATTTTTTATAAGATAGTTCAAAGGCAAGTTTGGCCGTGTATAAGGAGCGATAATTCAGAATCTCTGTTTTCTGCAACGAATCCTTCTGAGATGATGAAAGGTTAGGATGGCTGGCTTCATACTGTTGAACAGAATCTTTTGTATCTGTGTTAATCGGGTCGATTGCTGTGGCGCCGGCAGTAAGCTCAACATGCACATCTCTGCCAATTTTGCCGGCAGCAGTATATGTTAATTCCAGCCCTTTAATCTGGGCATTGTCAATATTAACAGACTTGAAACCTAACCATTTAATATACATCTGTTCTGATACGGGGGTTCCGGGCGGATACCAGAATCCGAAAGAAAAGTCAATAAGGTTTTTATAAATCGAATTAAAAGCAGCAAGGTCGGCAACGCCTTGCCAGCTGCCAATTTTCATGCCCTGGTTTATTCCTATTTCTGCACTGTAACCTGTTTCGGGTTGTATGCTTGGGTTAGGGAAAATAGGAATAGCGCCACCAATTGTGGTGCTTATAAATTGTTCTGCAATAGAAGGGAAGCGGTAACCCTCGCCATAAGAGGCCCTGAGAAACGTTGCTTTTGCCAATTTGTAATTTGCACCTGCACGGAATACTATAGGGGTACTTCCTACTATAGAATCGACCTTATTTATTTCATGGCGAATACCACCTGTAATTGTCAGGTTCCCGAATTTCTGTTCCAGTTGCAGGTATTCGCCCACATTACTCCCTTTATGTATGCCATAAAGCTGCGCCTCAACGGTATTCAGAGTTGTTGCAACACCGGCTGTTATAGTTAAATGAAATTTAAAATCCTTCTGATACTTAGCCTCACCATAATAGAGTTCGGCAATGGAACCGTCAGTCGATCCGTAGTCAGAATTGTTAGATAAAAAATAACGCCCCTGCACTGTAATCCTGCTTCCATCAGGTGCATTATAATTTATATAAGGATCTATAGCTTCCCTTAAGAATATTCCGTCTACGACTGAACTACTTGCACCCGTGCCGCCCAATGGACGTAGTATACCTGATGAATCGTTTTCCCATGCAAGATATGTGCCGGTATGCTGGTACATATAACTTGTCCTTACCCCAACCATTAAGCCGGATATCTTTTTAAAACGGTAACGCAAATTCAGAGAAACACGAGCGCGCTGGTCATAGGCGCCCTCTAAATAGTTTTGTTCGCTATATACATTACCGCTGCAAACCAAATCGAGCTGGTTAAAACGCTGGCTGTGCATAAATGTAAACCCGTCAAAACGTGGTTGTTGCTGGCCGTTCCAGGGAACAGAGTCCCCGGGTACGTTTGGGTTTGAATATACGCCTTCAAAAAAATTAAATGTAGTT
>JABDGY010000040.1 GCA_013285805.1 Bacteroidota bacterium
CATACCTGAGTCAAAGCGCAATAATTTTGCGCATAATTAGAATAGTTCAGGAATCACTAATTATATAATTATTTGTGACCCCGAAACAAGTTCGGGGTGACGAGATAGGATTTATCAGCTATGTACCCTTGGCGGGCTTTTGCATTTCTGGTGGCCCTGCTTATGAGTTTGGGTAATCTGAATCATATAAAACAGTCCCAGGTTAACGCTACCGTAAAGTGCATGTGTAGCGCTGTAACTACTATAATAAGGCGATGCATAGGCCTGTCCTTCCCCGTCAAGGCCCTTTATATCGGTAAAGCCATATTGAATGCGGAAATCGGTAAGGAGAAAGAAATTATTGCCTATACTGTATTTGCCACCAAAGCCCAATACCCCCATAATATTACTGCCGGCAAAGTATTCAGTAGAGTTAAACGAGCGAGAGCTTGAAGGGCTATTATAGCTAGCCGTATACATAGTATTCTGAATTATTTGGTATTCGGCACCTATCTCTACAAACGAACCCGCATCGGTTTCGAGGCACAGCAGCAGTGGCAATTGTATAGCGGTAAGAGAGTTCTTTGATGTGTATGATTCACCGTTAAGGTAAATGGTACCATCGGGTAACATACCATTGTTATTGTAGTTACCGCTATAGGTCTGCGATAACATGCCATATAGCACATTGGCTTCAATACCGGCATGGTCGGTAAAGTCGTATGCAAGGTGCAGCCCACCGCCATACGACAAGGACAACGTTTTGCTCTCAGAGCCGCCGGAAGATATCGGTGTAGCCGAATTCAGTAACCAGAAGGTACCCAGATCGCCCCGTCCGCCTATTTCTATGTTTTGAGCTTGCAATTGGTATGCCATGCATACCATAGCTATTGCCATTACCTTCTTCATTACCTCTAAATTAAAGCTTACTCAAAGGTACATAATTAGATTTTATAATACTATAACTGATTTGATAATGATATAAAAAAGTGATAAACAACCCTTTGCAGTAAAGGGAGAGAAGCAAAAAAACAGGCACTTGTTTTACCAAGTGCCTGTATACAGGGGGATTGTATAATTGAGGAAAGAATAATCCAGGGGGTCGGTAGGGCCTCTCTCATCCTTTCTTATACCAGGGAATGAAAGGACGAAAGCGACCCGACCGAGCGGACAGGCACCATATTGGGCCTTTATCCGCTATGCTCTACTAAATGTTGCAGCAGAGAGTATTGTAAATATGTTTAAGAACTACCTGGTGTTTTTACTTTTACGGTGTACCCAGGGAAGTACCACGCAAAAGCGCTAAACAACAAAACGAAAACGTTAAATTTCTGAAATTGCAAAGACTAAAAAGTCCCGGGAACTGCGACCGTTAAATACAGTCAGGCACTATGAGGTAAGCGCCGATAGAAAATAAATTACACACAACCGCTGTATATCATACAGAGGAGGTAGTGAAAATTGAAAAGGTTGTGTTTTTTCTTTTTTATTACGTGAGCGCGTTTTTTGTGTTCAACGCCGTAACATTCAAATACGTTACTTAGGAATTCGCTGATGTTATTATAAACTTTGGTATTAAGTTTATTTAAGGCTGTATAGAAATTATACAGGCCATTTGCCTGCCTGTAAACCCAGCACCAAATGGCATACATAACCCTGCCCATGGCTTTTTGGTCGAGCATTTCGGGAGATATGTATGTAGCTATTACCACTGGTTTATCTGTTTAGATTGCCCAAATATATATATATATTGTAGACATTTAACATGAGCAGCTAAATAAAATTACCTAAAACGAAAAAGGTGGCTGATAGCCACCTTTTTAAGTTTTGTATTTTTTTCTTACTTGAGGAGTGTCACCCTGCCCACGTAACTGTGATTATTATGGTGCTCGCAGTCGGTAGCGTTAATTTTATAAACGTAGGTATCTTCCTGGCTCATTGCTGAACTATTGCCTACATGCCCGTTCCAGCCCTGGTTAATATCGGTAGTGTGGAAAATCTCCTGTCCCCAGCGATCGAATATCCACATTTCAAATGTGCATACATATATTCCCTTGGGTAGGAATATATCATCGCGGTTATCGTTGTTGGGTGTAAATGCATTCGGTATATACAAGGTGAACAAAGGGTCTATTATAATACAATGTTCAATTGAGTCGGTACATTGGTGAATATTGGTTACAACCAGTGTAGGGCAGAATGTTCCGGTATCGCGATATGTATGTCCGGGGTTTTCAATACTCGAAGTAGAATCGGTTGCGTCGCCGAATGTCCAGAACCAGCTTATAATACCATAAGCATCTGTAGTCTTATCAGTAAACTGGATGAAAGGCTGCATTATATCGGCCGGTTGCGGTGAGCCCACAAAATTGGCATGCGGGTGGTCGTAAATAGTAATAAGGTTGGGCACATTTAATTTTGATGTACAACCTTTATTCGAAGTTACAGTAAGGCCTACAGAATATACTCCCGGCTTGGTATAGCAATGGGTTGAGTTCTGAATAGTGTCCGTTCCGCCATCACCAAATGTCCACGACCAGCTTTGCAATGTACCACCCAGAATAGTGGTAAGGTCGGTGAACTTAATGCATTGAGGGTAGCAACCATTTAAGGTATCGGGCACAAACGCGACAGTCGGTAACGGATTAACCGTTATGGTTACACTATCCTTTGCAACGGGTGTCCCGCATGCATCATTAATCACTACCGTATATGTAGTAGTTACAGCAGGCGATACCTTTATAGTTTGCCCCACTGTACCTGTTGCAGGCGGGTACCATGTATATGTATATGTGCCGTCGCCGCCCTTACCATTTGCAGTAAGTGTTATTGAACCACCCGGACAGACAGTCTGCGGAGGGCTTGCAACCACACTTAACGGAGGGTTTACGGTTACAGTAACTGTACTTTTGGCAGTACATCCGTTATTATCAGTAGCCTGAACCGTGTATGTAGTTGTAGTTACAGGGTTGACTGAATAGGTTGAGCCGGTTGTTGTAGCGTCCCACAAATAAGTATATGCAGGTGTACCACCCGTCGCATTTCCTGTAAGCACGGCAGTTTGCCCTATGCAAATAGTAGGGCCCGCGCCCGTGCTGGCAAGTAGTTGCTTGGGTTGGGTAATAGAATCAACAAGTAACATTTTACATCCTGTACCATCGGTAATAGTAATTGTATATGTACCTGCACTAAGTGTACTTACTGTGGCCCCGGTTTTCCCGGTATTCCATGTGTAAGTATATGGAGCTACTCCACCAGTTACACCCACTGTTATACTTCCGTTATTACCGCCAAAGCATAATACGTTCACAGTGTTTACAACTGAATCTCTGAACCCGCCGGTTGAAGGAACATTAGCAGTAGCAGTATTGGTACAGCCGTTTTTATCGGTTACGGTTACAGTATATATGCCGCCTGCTAAATTATTTGCTGTCGCGTTGGTGCCCCCGCTCGGCGCCCAGCTATATGTATATCCGCCCGATCCACCAGCAACACCAACTGTGGCACTGCCGTTTGCCGAGGAACACAAAGAAGGTACTATATTAGTTATAGAATCGCGTAACTGCGTGGGCTGAATAATTACAATACCCACAGTATCCTTACAGCCTGTTCCTTTATCGGTAACCACACATGAATACGAACCCGCAGCCAGGTTATTTACACTTGAAGAAGTTGCCCCGGTTGACCATGAATATGAAAAAGGCCCCGTGCCACCTGTAACTGTTAAGGTACCCGAAGCATTGGTTCCGCCGAAACAGCTTTCATTTACGGTAGTAGATTTTATAGTTGCCCCTGAACCTGCCACAGTAACGGTAGCCGAATCTTTACATCCGCCCGCACTGTCGGTAGCGTAAATTGTATATGTGCCCGACCCTACCCCTGTTAAGGCTGTAGATGTTGCACCTGTGCTCCATAGGTAAATATAAGGAGCTACACCACCTGTAACAGTAGCGGAAAGATTACTGCTGCAGGCACCTGAACTTGTAACAGTAGCTGTCAGCGTCATAGGTTTAGATGGCAATATTGTAACTGTATCCTGTACATCAACACAGGCGCTGGCTGTGGTAACGTGAACAGTATATGTGCCGGGGCCAAGGTTGGTAGCCGTCTGGTTTGTTTGGCCCGAAGGTGTCCACAGGTAACTGTAAGGGGCAGCGCAGAAAGTTGGTGTAGAACAGGTTGCTGTACCGTTATTCTGTCCGCAGGTGGTGTTAGTAGATGTTATAGTCAATGATGTTTTACACTTCTGAGCATTGAATTGCATTACAAAACCAGTATTGCTTGCATCGTAACCGGTTGCCGATATAAGGCCGTTCTGGTAAGTAACGCCATATACGGTAGCACCGCCCGGTGTAGCCACCGTTGTAACGGGGTTAAGATTCTGGTCATATACATTAACAGCGCCTACAGTGCCTACGTAAACATAACCACAGGAAAGGTCGACCGCAATGCCACTGCTTGAAGTACCATACCCGCCGGTCTGGTATGTACTATCACCGGTAGGAATATTCAAATGCTTAATAATCGCACCGGTTGTCAGGCTCCGCTGGTCAAGGTTAGTGCCATTCATGGTGTATAAATATGCACATCCCGCTGCAATGCCATTAGTACCAATACCTACAGGCGATTTACCACTGTAATCATAATAAGTATAACTGGTAAGCAAACTCCACTTGGTGGTAACCTTTGTCCCGGTAATATTGAAGCAATAAAGGCTATCCTGCCCCACCTGGTTTCCAGTAATAGCATAATAATTTCCATTGGGGGCCACACAACCGGCATATACTTCGCCACTTGTGTTAATTGAGCCTGAGTCTATACTGTAAACATTACCTGTTGCAGGATTCATTACCGCAACCTGGTAAGTAGAATATTCGTAAGCACCCGCTTCTATAACTGTGTTGTGGTCGCATGAGAAAGCGAGGTTCCAGGTTTCAAAAATACCATCATATGGCGGGTCGGCAGGGCGGGAATATGTATTGAAAAAATATTTCTGTATGCCCGCAGAATTAACCGATACAAGGGCATATTGCATAAAATTGGCATTGCTATATGTGTAAGGCGCAGCCACATAACTGTTACCTGCTGCGTCAACAGCCATATCAGCGAGATATTCAGTGGGGCCATACATACTGTATGCGTATGTCCACACCAGCGCTCCTGCAGGGCTATATTGTTGTTCGTATGTGCTTACACTAAATGATATTGCTGTACCGCCATATATGTAAGTATTACTGTTAACATCCATATCAACATCTACAGGGGTAAAACCTCCTGTAGTTGGATATACAGTCCAAGGGTCAATAATCAAATCAACTGATGGATTTACATTTGATACTGTAAATCCAATTTCATTATCGCTCAGCTTTTTAAACGACGATTCAACCGCAGCCCCGCCCTGTGTGCTTATCGGGGCATGGTCTATAATGTCACCCAATGCCGTAGCCATGTGTATATCGCCCTTGCTATCTATCGATAAACCATCCTGGCCCGAATAAAGCATTTTAAAAGCGGCAGCGCTATAACCGGCTTTAACTATAACCGCGTATTCTATTCCTTTGTCTTTATGAAATGTGTATTCAATATCAATACCCGGATAAACGTTATGGTATACCAGTTTTTCAAATCCTTTTGCATGGTCAATACTCTTGCCAATGTTAACCGGGTCGGCAAAGCCGAAATAATATGACCTCTCTCCAACAGCCTCAACCGTAAGGCCCGCATCGGCGTTTTCCCATGCTATGGCCACATTATGAAATATAACTTTTGTATTTACTTTTTCCTGTTCTTCGCCATCCTTACCGTTATCGGCTTCTGTAGGCAGCTTTATCGATTCGGGCATGGAATAAATAACACCTTTATCGGTAAACATTATGCGTGTACCCTGGTAATCGCAACCATACAGTACTTTCCAGTCGTTTACATTATTTACAAACTCGCCCTTATTTTCCACAAAAGCCTGAAGGTTGCCGGGAAGCATTTCTTTATTAGATTCCCATCTTTTTGCTCCATCGTATGGAGAAAATTTATTCTGAGGGGTATTACTTACTTTTTGAGTGTGCTGCAACTGCTGACTGTAAAGTCCGCCAAGACAGAAACATAAAAAGAATAATAGAGGGAGTACTCTTTTCATTAGGTTTAAATTTGAAATCATATTCGAATAATCACAGGTTATTCAGCTGTGGTTTCGACATATGACAGATTTTACAAGTCAAATTTAAGATTTTTCCCGCTCAACACAAGACTTATTTCATCGATTTTACAAATCTAAACCGTATCAGCATTTAACTTACTCATTAACAGGCAATTAAGTCTTTATTTGTTCATAACATTTTACTGTGCCCTTATTTGATTTCCGATAGTATGGTAGACATAAGCGCCGTGAAAATTTTTCTTCCACTATTGCATTTTTTTACAATCTTTGCAGCCCAATTGAAAAAATGACTTCGTAGCTCAGCTGGTAGAGCAAAAGACTCTTAATCTTTGGGTCGTGAGTTCGATCCTCACCGGGGTCACTATAACAGAGCGAGTGTGGAAGCGTGAGCGAACACACGAGCTCTGTTTTTTATTTGCTCTTACACTATCCCTACATTCTATATTAGTTATTAGTTTTGCAAAAAAAACTCTGGTTATGAAAAACATTTTTTTCTTTCTGTTACTTATTCCCACATCACTATTTTCTCAATCGGGTAGTGAAACTACTACTCAAACTCCCCAACAATCTTCTTATACAGAAGTAAAACCTATAGACATTGGCAAGTGCGCGGTGCAAGGGTCATTAATACGTATGGCCATTAGTGTTGAGGTTGTAAAAAACATGACTAATTCAACAAAAACAGATTCTATATATATAAACTGGCCAGGACAAAATACCCATGTG
This sequence comes from Bacteroidota bacterium, assembly GCA_013285805.1. GTDB lineage: Bacteria > Bacteroidota > Bacteroidia > JABEUT01 > JABEUT01 > JABEUT01. The sequence goes on from JABDGY010000040.1 coordinate 6,860, forward strand.
TCTCTTACTATTGATGGGAATGATGCAGATACCCTTATTTCAGTGGCTACAAAAATGTTTGAAAAAACATATTCATCTCCGAAAAGCCCTTCGGTAACATCGTATAAGTGTGCCAACGGGTTTGAATATAAAGCTTCGTGGGACGGCAGCAACTGGACCACATCAATGGACAATTATAAAATTCCCACAGGCCCCATAAAAATAAATACAAGTGATATTCCCGCGTTCATTAAACTTTTAAAAGAAGCCAGGGGAAAATTTGAAAAATAGGTTGGTTATTGTTGTGGAGAGTGGGAATTGTGAACCATTTCTTTTTCGTAACTACTTTATTTTTTACTTGTAGAAAAGTGCACGGGCGAACCGGAGAAATTAATACCTAGTATAATACCCAAATAAAAGCCCGAAAACTGGTAAGGAACCATAGTATTTTTACCATTAAATGTGGCCGTTAAATTCGGAGTTCCGAATGGGACCAAATCACCTGTTGAATGATACTGATCCTGGTCAAATTTTAAACCGGCCTGTTCAAAAAGCGGCAGGTAATAACAGCAAATTATTTCGATATGTAATTGATGAACGTAGTGGTTATTACTTATGCTGATGCCGGGTATCAGCATCCAGTCATTCTGCCTGTAATATATATCAAGCACTTGTGCACTATCGGTATGACTTCCGGTTCGCCCATTAACCGTATAGGTAGCGCCTGCCACGTGGCCAAAGGCAGCAATATTGGTACCTGTATTATTTAAAGTTCCGAACGTATTGTCATCATCGGAACTTGTACCGTGTTGAGCAAAGCATCCATTTACAAATGGTTTTATTACCAGCAGTTTTTTCCTTGCAGGCAGGGTTGTATTGTGCAGAGGGTCGAAGTAAAAATTATACCCCGTACCCACCTCCAATTTAACTGCTGATTCTGAATTAGTGTAAGCGCCGAGCCTGCAAGTATAAAAATGCCTGAAGCCTCCAAGCTCAATGCTTAAAATGTTTACGATTATATCCTGCTTTGTGTAAGGGTTATTTACAGTGCCGCTAAAAGTATGTGTAGTACCATTTGTGGAACCATTCGTGTTAGTTATGTAGGGAAAACTAACATATAACTGCCCGCTATTAGCAGGGCAAAACAGGATACCTGAACTAAAGGACCATGCACCGTAAAAATTTTGTTTCGAAGTGCTATCCTTTATAGCAAATGCATTGTGCATATTCATCAGCAATGCAATCAGTGCAGCCAGGCTAATATTTCTTTTCATGAGATGAGTTGGTTAATTATTGTTATTCAACAAACTTAGGCACACCATCTTCCTTAAAAAAGTACGTTAACAAGTTTTAACTCCTTCTGCCTCTATTCTAATCTTGTTTTAATATTGTTCTAATGCAGTTCTAATGTTGTCACTATATTTCCGCATAAAATGTACTCCAGTAGCTTATTTATGAAGCATGGTAAATAACAGGAATAGACTAAAAAACATATCTTCGCTTTGTTTCTGAATCAACTTAAATGAAAGCAGTAAGTATTATTATCCTCACATTATTCGTAACAGTCATACATCCTGTAAGCGCGCAGAAATTTCGCGTGGGGCTAACTGCGGGGATTGCAAAAACCGATGTTGACGGTACTGATACCCGTGACGATGACAATGACTTTTACAAATCGGGATTTACCTGCGGTGGGTTTGTTAATACCAAACTTAGCCAGTATAATGTAATACAAATGGAGATAAACTACATGCGCGCCGGTACCATGCAACCGCCAGACTCCAACAACAACGGCTATTTTAAGCTGGAGCTGAATTATATTAATGTATGCTTTTTATGGCGGCACAATTTTCATTTCACCTTTTTTAAAAAGAACAGGGATAAATTCGATTTTCAACTCGGGGCCTCAGCAGATAGGCTGGTGAATTATGTTGATAATGTAAACGGAACCGACCTTACCTTGCCCAATGGTTATTTAAACAGCACAGTTGTAAGCATATTTGCTGGCCTTGCTTATAACTTCACCCCTAACATAGCCCTTACCTATCGCTATTGTAATTCACTAACCTCGGCCTTAAGCCATTCACAAGCTGTTATCACCTACCCCTATTACAGTTCCTTCCTGGCAGGCGATAACATAGAAATGATACTTACCCTAAGCATTACCTTTGGTAGCGACGGAAGTGATAAAGCTCCCGCAGATAATACTTCTACTACTCCAACTGATTCGGGCCAATGAAAGGCAGTTTAAAATATTTCATCTTGTTTTTTTTAATTCTGTGTTGCACAATAGGCAAGGCACAGGTATGTGATACGGTTGATAACGGTAAAGCGGACTTATATAAGAAAGCCATAAAGAAATACCAGAAAAAAGTAAGTAATAAAATATATGGTAAAGTTGACCCTGACCTGGTATTTGGTGCAGCCAATTATATGAGGCATAATAATGATACTACCTGCCTGCAATGGTATAGGTATTGCATAGAATTATATAGAAGAGCATACGAGGATAATGATAATAAAAGGTACCAGGGAAAACGCAATGTAATTTACGCAATTGGAAAGTGTTACTATTATTTGAGTGACTATAAACAATCGGTGCAGTGGTTTGCAAAGGCTATCAAGGCAAAAACACCTGATATATGCACTTTTTATTTTTACTCTGTGTCGTTAAAGCAACTAGGGCAAGATAAAGATGCCGACGATGCTATGCAACAGTTTAATAACCCGCCTAAATGAACATACTATTTGTATGCAGCCGCAACCAATGGCGCAGCCCCACAGCCGAGGCCATTTATAAGGGCAGGCAGGATTTAATAACCAAATCAGCCGGAACAGAACCTACCGCGCGCATAAAACTTAGCGCAAAGCTTGTATTGTGGGCCGATATAATTTTCCTGATGGAGAAGGAACACAAACAAAGGCTTATAGAAAGGTTCCCATTAGAGACTATGGAAAAGGAAATGATAGTGCTTGATATACCCGATGAATACCAGTTTATGGACCCTGCACTTATAGAAGAAATAAAAGCCGCTGCTGACCCTTATATAAACGAGTTACTGTAAAAAAACCGGATTCCCCTGGTAGTGTCTCAGTCTGTTCTCTTTTTTTGTTTTGCCCCAAACCCCTAAAGGGGCTTTAATCCCTCTCCTTACAGGAGAGGGTAAGGGTGAGGTCGCAGTTCAAAGCCCCTTTAGGGGTTTGGGGCTAACAAGTTCAACGTGAGACACTATAGATTCTTCAGAGTACTCGGGGGAATCTAAAAAAAAATCCCGGCACTAAGGCCGGGATTCTTATAAATAATATTCTGCTTATTTAGTTAATCGCAACTTTCACTGTGCGCTGGAAACTATCGTTCAAAATACGTACAAAGTAAATTCCTGAAGCTACTGTAGAAACATTAAGGCTTGTATGCAATTCATTTGATGAAGGCATTACATTAGTGCCCATAATTTTCTTACCATTTATATCGTACAATTCAACATAAACATTATTGCATTGCGGAAGCTTTGTACCGATAACCTCCAACATGCTGCCGTTCTGGTAAGCTTTCAGTTCGGCTGCAATAGCAGGAATTTCCGATATGCCTGTTGGGCTGCACGCGGTTATTTTAGTTGAATAAATATGACTGGTAACATTACTGCCACCTATTTTGCTATTAGCGTACATGCTGGTACCCCAGAAAGTAACACCATCGCTTGGGTCGATAGAAAGGTGAGAATAATCGCCCCAGCGGAGTGAAGTATTAGCTACAGCATTACCTGCCACCACGGTTGTTTCACCAATGCCCATTTTACCAAGGGTATCGCATAAGGTTCTTCCTGTAAAACGCAAGCCCGGATATATTGATTTGGGGTCGCTGACACTAAATTGCAAACCAATGCTGCCATTCTGGTCCATAGCAATAGCAGGGCAGAAACGGCTTACATTATCGGCCGGCGCATAGGTACCTTGCTGGTAAATGCTCCAGCTTTTTGTTGTAGTATCCTGGCGCAATTCGTACCACCTGATACCTGCCATAGCGCTGCCTGAAGTAGGGTTGGTACCTGTATTTACCACGTTACACATAACAGCGGCATTATAATTTGACCACCTTATAAACGGTATACGATAGGAAAAGAAACCATCTGACACATCTAAGCTGGCATAGTTGGCACTGCCGGGCTGGTCAAGGTCATTACGGTTAGGGTCGTTAGGGAATGTAGAATTAAAGGCTGCCGTTGTAAGTGTTTGAGCAAGCGCTATTGAACCTGTCTTTGAAGTCCAGTTAACCGATACTTTAAAAATCCGTATATCATTCTTTGTTGCGCAGCTACCTCCCCAGTTAGGATCCTGGTAGTCGAGCAGGTAGTTAGGTTCGCCATAAGGAGGCAATGAACCATCTGCATACATCATCATAGGACAGTAAAAACCACCACCGCAGCCTGAAGCAAAAGGGCTATAGTTGTACTGTATTTTAATGAACCCGGCAGTTTTGCTTCCGGCCAGCATATTGGTCCTGTCGAATACTATAACCCAGTCGGTATTCTGGCAATTACAAGTCATATAGTAACCATCGGCCCAAATAGTGTATTTCGGATAATCCATAACCTGCGTGGTAGGGTCGGGACAGAAATAATACAAATAATATTTGCCGGTAGGGTCGTTGGTTTCCGATACGGCAAACATAAGTGTGTCTATTACACCACTACCCGTACAACCTTTGTCGTTTTCCTGGAATTCAGATATAATCCAACGGTCAGCAAATTTGTCGTACATGGTAACCGGGTCACCATCATCGCATGTAAACGAACCGAAAAGCTTACTCAGGTCAGTTTGTCCTAGCTTGGCAGTTCCGTTCTTATTCCAGATAGCATATACTGAATTGATAGTCTGTACATAGTAGCTTGGGCCAACCATACCATTAGGATCGAGCGGTACATAGCCTTGTCCCGCTACGCCATCAAAATTTTCAATAGTTGCAGGCCCTGCCAAAGTACCCTCAGTAGTTTGAACCACTGGATCCGGAGCTATATCTTTTTTATCACCTCTTGTCGAGGCGGTAACTCCCCTGTGTGCATCGCCGTCAGCAGCTTCTTTGGGGGTAGTAAACCGGGTAACAGTAGGATTTTCCTGTGTAATTTTCCACAAAGGTTCCGTTTCTCTCATCCTTACACACTGCATGTAAGAAGAAGATGATGATTCTGAGCCGGTAGGGGCTTCCTGTGCAGTAATAGTTGTAACAGCAAATAAACTTGCTGCTAAAAAAGGTAAGTATTTTTTCATACTGGGAGATTAATTTAAATCAAATGTATGAAACATTTCCGCCATTTGCAAATATTTTGAAGGCTTTTTTTCATAGTTAGCTTTTTTCGCATACAATAGCCTAAACCGATTCTGGTAAGGAAACCAACACAGATGCCATGTTCAACCGCTATCCTGTATGATACCGGCCATTATATTAAGAAATCATGAAATTACATCATGGTATTGGCCACATGCATGTAATAAAGAACCAGGACGAGCAGCCCGGCTATAATACGGTAGTAACCAAATAGTTTAAAACCGTGTTTGGTAAGGAAAGTGATAAAAGTGCGTATGGCGACCAATGCTACAAGAAAGGCTATAACATTGCCTATAACCAGCAGTGTAATATCATCGTGATGGAAACCCTGGCCGGCCTTATAAAACTTAAATAACTTATACCCCGTGGCGGCAAACATGGTTGGTACGGCCAGGAAGAATGAAAACTCAACAGCAGTTTTTCGGTTTAGTTTCTGTACAAGTCCGCCAATAATGGTAGCTGCTGAGCGCGATGTGCCGGGTATCATGCTTAATGCCTGGAAAAGGCCAATTTTAAATGCGCTGGGGTACGAAATTTCGTTGCTGCCCGTTTCCTCTGTTTTGGCAAACCACTTATCGACAAATAAGAGTATAATACCACCTATGAATAAAGTAGCCCCTACTATACGCACATCACCAAGCATCTGGTCAATGTACTTTTCAAGAAAAAAGCCAAGTATGCCTGCAGGTAAAAACGCGACGAAAAGTTTCTGGTAAAAAGTCCAGCTTTGCAAAAAGCGCTTCCAGTATAAGACCACCACAGCTAAAATGGCGCCGAACTGTATGGCTACGGTAAAGGCTTTAACAAAATCGTTGCTTGCAATACCCATTAAGGATGAGGCAATTATCATGTGTCCGGTTGAGGAAATAGGCAGAAACTCGGTAATGCCTTCAACAATTCCGAGAATAATGGCTTGTACTATAGACATAAGGTGATATTAGTTAATCGCGGCAAAACTATAAATAAAGGCTTTACTGCTGCATAGCCTCTATGGCCTGGATAACCAAGTAGCACGTGTAGCCCAGCAATACTGCGAGGTACGCGAATAAACCTATAAGTTGTTTGGTCTTCATTTGTGCTTACTTTTAACTTTGATACGACAAAGATACTTTATTATAAGACGAAAAAGAACCCCCAGGGTTTAATATCTTATAAACATTTTTATAAACATTTTAGTAAAACGATTCAGGTATTTTGTAAGCTCTATTGCAATTTATGCCTTACATTTGCGTTAAATTAGCCTTATGAAATACCCCAAACTATTACTACTGGCGGTTTTATTTGTCTCCTTACGTGCTGATGCCCAGAAGTTTAGCGGCGGCTTGCTTTTCGGGCCGGCAATAACCGATGTAGCAGGGTTCAGCTCTGCTTACAATGCGGGCGGAGAGTTTAAGAAGTTTGGAATGTATACAGGTATATTGGTTAACTATTTCATTGCCCCGAGAAGTGAATTACAGATGGAATTTGACTATGTGCAAAGGGGTAGCCAGGTTCCGCCCGATACTACAAACAATAATAATTACTACACATTAAAGCTTAGGTATGTCGACGTAAATTTAATTTACCGCCACCACATGCATCTATCTATAAGTAAAAAGCCGACAGACAGGCTTGGCCTTGAATTAGGGCTTACATATAGCAACCTGATAAGTTATGATTTTGAACTGAAAAGTATTGATTACCCTTTAGTACTCAATAATTCATGCTTTGGCGGGTTAGTTGGCCTTTTCTACGATATTACTCCCCGTTTTTGCTTTGGCGGACGTTATGAGAACTCTTTTACCCCTGTAGTTCCGCACGATGGTACACTGCCCGGTTTATATTCATTATTTTACCGTACCTGGAACGCAGGTAACAATATGACCTTTGTATTATACTTCTCTTACAGTTTTGGTAAGTCTGATTACCGTGCATCATTCCAATCGCCACCGCCTGCATCTACTGCCCCGGGTAGTGGAAACTAAACCGCAATTTATTTTTGCAAACAGCATCTACTAAGCCATACCCCTTTTATTGAGCGAAGAACATTTCATATCGCAATTAAGGGCAGGCGACCATTCCGCTTACAATGAGCTTGTGCGCCTGTTTGGCGATAAAGTGCACAATACCACTATAAGTATTCTGCAAAACGAAGAAGATGCTGAAGACATTACACAAGAGGTATTTATAGAAGTATTTAAATCGGTGCATGGGTTTAAGGGGCAATCAACTTTGTCGACCTGGATATACAGGATAGCGGTAGTTAAATCGCTGGAATACCTGCGGAAGAAAAAACGGAAGAAGCGGTTTGCCGTGGTGCAAAGTTTGTTTGGCATGGAAAGCGTATTGCCCGATATAGATAAACCGCATTTCTATCACCCCGGCGCGCAACTGGAAAACAAAGAACGCTCAGCCATTTTATTTGCTGCTATAGATAAACTGGCTGATTCTCAAAAAACCGCATTTGTACTTCATAAAATTGAAGGGCTGAGCTATACTGAAATTGCTGATGTTATGAAAACTACGGTATCCTCTGTTGAGTCGCTTATGTTCCGCGCCAAACAGAATTTACAAAAACTATTGGCCGATTATTATAATAAAAATGAAAAGTAACCCGCAAGTTATTTATTGCACTAACATCTAAAAGGTATGGACACAAAAGAAAAAAGGATAGAAGAAACCCTGCAAAGTATTGACGGCTTGGGCCGCGCTAATGCTAATCCCTTTCTTTTCCAGAAGGTAATGAACCGCATGGGCGCTGCGGAAAGCAAAACACCCAGGCCGGCAGTTATAAGCTGGTCGGTTGCGTTGGCGGTAATACTTATAGCCTTAAATATGGTTAGCCTGCTTCATTATACCAAAGAAGAAAAAAAGACAGAGGCGAGTGAAACTACTTTTGCGCAGGACTACTTCTCATACCTTAATAATAACTACTAAGCCATGAACAACACACGTTTTCTGAAAGCGGGGTTAGTGGTAATGGTTCTGTTAAACATTATTACCATTGCTTTCCTATGGATTGGCAAACCTTCCCATGGCGAAGGCCCCCGCGGCCCGCATGGCCCACATGATGACGGCCCTTTTCAGTTTCTCTGCGACAGACTGCACCTCGATTCAAAACAGGTAGCCGATTATGAAAAACTGCGAGACGAGCACCACAATGCGATTGAAAAATACCAGGACCACAGCCACGAATTACGCAACCGCTTTTTTGCCCTACTGCAATCGGCTAATGCAGATTCTGCTATGGTAAAGCAGTATGCTGATTCTATAGCCATGGACCAGCAGCAGATAGAACTGATTACATTTTACCATTTTAAAAAACTGCGCGCTATCTGTACACCCGAACAGCAAAAAACATTCGACGAGGTAATTGGAGACGCATTGAAAATGATGAGCGGCCCGCAGCATGGCCCTCCGCCCCCGCCGAGATAATTTTAAGTCAACCGCAAGTTTTATTTTTCCATAACATCTAAAGAAGCATAAACACAAAAACATGAGAAAACTAATTATCCTATCTATTGCCTTTATCGTAGCAGTTCAAATGGCTAGCGGGCAAATACCCATTATCAATTCATGGGTTATGAATGTGGGCGGAGCCTACGGTGAAGTCGACGGCCATTCCGACACCATTGAATCGAATGTGCTGAAGGACCAGTTTGACAGCAACTATGTGTACATCACATGCAACTGTATTCCGGGCTACGACATTGGCCCATGGAGCAGCAACCCTAACTGGGCAAAAAACCAGAATTTCTGCTATAAAATTACACGCACCCCTGTGCAGAATACCGGCACCCCTGTTACTGTTGGCCTTGGCCATTGCGGTGTGTGGACTAACGGAGTTAGCATTTACAATGCTTGGGATGCAAACTCGTATAATAACAAAGGTGTATGGCAGCAAAATGCGCTTGTATTTGAAGGTGTTTCATTCGATGCCTGCCTTGGCCACCCTTCGCAAAACGGAGAGTACCACCACCACGTAAACCCTACATGCCTGTATAATGATAAAGACAGCTCGCAGCACTCTCCTATCATAGGCTGGGCATTCGATGGCTTTCCTATTTATGGCGCTTATGGTTATGCCAAACCCGATGGCTCAGGCGGGATAAAAAGGATGATAAGCTCATACGTGCTCAGGAAAATGGTAAACAGGGATACCCTACCTAACAGCACCAGCGCGCTTCCTGCTGCGGATGACGGACCTGCAGTGAGTTCATCATATCCTCTCGGCGACTATTTAGAAGATTATATTTACGATACAGGTTATGGCGACCTTGATGAACATAATGGCCGTTATTGCGTAACCCCCGATTTTCCGGGAGGAATTTATGCCTACTTTGTTACCATTGATTCTAAATTAAATCCTGTTTATCCTTTTGTACTCGGCCCCACATATTACGGAACAGTTGCAACCGGAAACACAGGCCCGGGTGGAGGACATAACACCATTACCGACTCTACCAAGGTGTGGACGGTTGTACAGAATATTGATAAAACCATTAAGTTTGAGGTTGAACCTAACCCGACGAACAGCAGGGTATATATTTATTTCGACCCGGTAAGCGACAACAATATTATGGGAGAACTTTATAATGAAAGTGGCCAGTTATTGCAGACCTTCCCTGCTATGCAACCCAGCATGAGCTATGGAATTGATATGAGCGGTTATCCTGCAGGTATTTATTTCTTCCATGCACATACTTCAAATGTATCGGCTGTGCAGAAAATAGTTAAAATGAATTGATGCTCCGACGCACCTTATATATAACGCTAAGCATAGCAGCCCTTGTGGCTGCTATGTCTTTTATTGCGCCTTCACAAGCTAAGCTGGTCATTACATTTAACAGCTATGTGGGCAACCAACTGCTAAAGCTTGACAGCGCGACCTACAAAAATGAACTTGGCCAACCTTATACTGTTTCTAAACTCAGGTACTATGTGGGCAATTTAAGTCTGATAACAAATGAGGGAACTTCATTTCACTCTGACGAATATTTCCTGGTTGACGAAACGAACGATTCCTCAAAACAGGTTACTTTAAGAAATGTCCCTCCAGGAAACTATACAACAATCAGTTTTATTATCGGGGTAGATAGCCTGCAGAATTGCAGTGGGGCTCAATCGGGGGCGCTCGACCCTGCTAATGCCATGTTCTGGACATGGAACAGTGGTTACATATTTATAAAAATGGAAGGAGCATCTCCCCTATCTAAATCACCCGGCCATTTGCTGGAATTTCATGTGGGTGGCTACAAAGCGCCTTACAATTGCATACGTACGGTTAAACTATCGCTCAAGAATAGCCTGCAAATTGCAAACGGCAATGCAGCATTGAATATCAAAACCGATTTATCGCAATTATTCAAAGCGCAACATGTAATTGATTTTTCAAAAATATCATCGGTTACCGATTTCCATAATTCCACTACTATTGCCGATAATTATGCGCAAATGTTCAGCATATTGCAATGAACAGGAAATACTTTTACATAACTGCCTTCTGCCTGGGCTGTATTCTTCTCTCTGCTTTTATAACGGGAGACGATTACTTCACCATTACAGCCGCCGATGTTAAGCTTGAAGTGCCTAAAGGCTTTCCTCAACCTGTCTACGATTTTAAAAACAACACCCCTACCCCTGCAGGGTTTACCTTAGGCCGCAAACTTTTTTATGACCCTATTCTTTCTAAAGACAGTTCTATCAGTTGCGGCTTTTGTCACCAGCGCATAGCCGCCTTTGCCCACATAGACCATCGCATTAGCCACGGAATAAACGGACAATTTGGTTTACGCAATGTGCCACCGCTACAGAATCTTATATGGCAAACCGCTTTTATGTGGGATGGCGGCATAAACAATCTTGAGGTGCAGCCACTGGCCCCCATGAACAACCATGTGGAAATGGCAGAAACAACAGCTAATGTGGTACAGAAATTGCAACACAATAAAGAGTATGTAGCTATGTTTAAAGCAGCATTTGGCGATACCGTTGTAACATCGCAAAAAATGCTGAGGGCCATTGCACAGTTTACCGGGCTGATGATTTCATGCAACTCGCGCTACGATAAATTTATGCGGGGCGAAGACACATTATCGGCAAATGAAAAAAGGGGATTACAATTATTCAGAGATAACTGCGCCCAATGCCACAAAGAGCCTTTATTTACCGATAACACCTACCGCAACATTGGGCTTACTTACGATACCGCTTTTAAAGATTCAGGCCGGGTAAGGATAACTGGCGATATGAAAGACTTTATGAAATTTAAAGTACCCAGCCTGCGCAATGTGGAAATGACTTACCCCTATATGCACGATGGAAGGTTCAGTACACTTAAACAGGTACTTGACCATTACACCCAAAGTTTTGTAGGCGTGCCGGGTGTCGACCCTAGGGTTGTAAATGGCTTACATCTTACCCTGCAGGATAAGCAGGATGTTATTGCCTTTTTAAAAACGCTTACCGATAAAGATTTCCTCTACGACCACCGCTTTGTGGACCCGGGGATGAGGAGGAATTGAATTACCTTACCAAAGACACGTTACCTTTTTTGGTATAAGTGTTACCATCGTAATCGGTGGCAGAAAGATAATAGGCATATATACCGGTATTCATATGCTGTCCCCTGTACTTACCATCCCAACCATCTGATGGGTCTGTGCTTTCAAATACCTGGTTACCCCAGCGGTCGTAAATAATAAAGTCCATTGTTTTAATACAGTCACCGCGCACGTACAAAATATCATTCTGTCCGTCGCCATTTGGCGAAAAGGCATCGGGGACAAATAATTGGCCGCATTCCACATCAATAGTTATTACTGCAATGGCAACGCATCCATTACTATCGGTAACCGTTACCGTGTACGTGGTATTTACCAAAGGAGAAGCATTTACAACCTGGCCTGTATCGGTCCCATTCCATATATAGGTATATGGCCCTGTTCCACCGCTTGCTGTAGCTGTTAAAATGGTGCTGCCGCCCTTATTTATAGTAGCAGGTGAAGCATTTACGATTACAGTAGGGCCTCCTGTTGTTCCTATTGTTGTACTATCGGTGGTAACCAGGGTTCCACCCTGAAATACATAAACATAATACATTCCCGGGCAAAGGTTTGAAACAGTGCTTCCCGTGTCTCCGTTACTCCACCGGAAAGTATAACCTGCCGATGAATCAGAAAGAATAGCATGTGCAGAACCATTACAATTAGTACATGATGAAAATTTACTTGTTACAGTGCAAACCGGCACAGCCATACAAGGTGGTGGAGATTTATAAAGTATCATCACCTCAGCCGGGGTAAGCGCGCGATTATAAATCCTTACATCGTCAAGGCTGCCTTGCCACCATAGCGATTTGTTAGTCCAGTCCTGCGAACCTCCGATACTTAATGTCCTTCCGGCTTTATTTACCGTGCCGGTGCAACCCGAAGAATCTATCATAACTCCATCCAGGAATATTTCCTTAATATTTTTTGACTGGGAAATAAGAAATACATAATGCTGCCATGCACCGGTATATGCCCCGGGCGTAAGTATCATTCTTCCGCCAACCAGAAAATCGCCATAATCCCATATGCAATAAGGCCCACCTGTATATTCAGCGCATGCGCATATTCTATCCTGTGCCGAATCTTTTATAAGCACAATAGGGCAAGTAGAAGTATAACCCGTAGATTGTGTCCATATAGATATGCTTAATTCATCCGTAGGG
>JABDGY010000041.1 GCA_013285805.1 Bacteroidota bacterium
GTAGCGCCGCCATCGCCCGAAGCCCACATATTAATACCACCCACTATTACCGAGTCAGAATTGGTAGGAGAAACATCCATAGATAAATCGTACCAGCCTTGTCCTACTGTTGGGTCGTTACCGGTTTGCGAACGGCCCAATACATTTGGCGCTCCGCCCGAAAGGGTTGACATGGTTGAGAAACTCGCGCCATGATTGGTAGAACGGTATAATCCGTAAAAAGCGTAATTAGTATTATCGGTAGTAAGCACGTATACATAATTGGTATCGGCCGCTGTAACTGCCACGGCAAAACGCCCTACTCCACTTGTTGGCAAGCCGGTTGTTACGTTTGCCCACGTTTTGCCGCCGTTTGTAGAACGGTAAAATTTACCGTCGAAGGTTTAAGCATATACCATCGAAGGGTGTGAAGGCTCATAGCACAATGACATGAAATCTTCGTTCACTTCCTGTGTCCATGTAGCGCCAGAATTGCTTGAATAATACATACCAAAGCTTGTAGCAGCCAATACAATGCTTGTATCAGTAGGATTAACAAATATGTTATTTATGGTAGCATATGAAGGGCCCGAAGATGCAAGCGTATATGAAAGCCCCGTGGCATTCCATGTTGTTCCCCCATCGGTACTTTTTAAAACACCGATAGTTGTTACTGTAGTATAAATGCTGTTTATACCGTCACCATCACCTGTGGCAAGGTACATTACATTTGGTTTTAAAGGGTTAATAGCTATATCGCTGGTTGCAATATCTCCAAGGTTATCCGTATTTGTCGACCATGAAGTACCACCGTTGGTTGTCTTCCAAAGGCCGCCGGTTGGGCAGCATGCATACATTATATTAGTATTTCCCGGGTAATAACGCACATGGCTCACACGGCCATCGCCGCCATTATTTCCATCGCTGGGAATATTAGGAGGTACACTTGTATTACCTACATAAGTCCATGTAGCAGTTGATGAAAGCGGGTGCGAACTCTTATGCATATTTCGGGTATGCAGAAAACTTTGGTATTGATTGGCAATGGTAATCGGGTCAGGTCGGGTACCCGTAGGGAAAGTACGTGCCTGCATCATCCATTCCCAACGTTTGAAAGCGGCTATTCCGTCTTCTTCTTCCGCTCCTGTTGAGGGTTCTGTAATATCGCTATCGTGCGATGCATAAAATGCTTTCTGTACATCATGTACATTCACATTTGGGTTTCGCATCATTTTAACCCAATCCGGTGACTGGGCTTTAACGGTTAAGGTAAAAAATAGGGAAGCAACTGCCAGGGAGAGTATATGCTTTTTCATGGAGTAATTATTTATTCTATGCAAGATTATGAATTCTATTTGTTATTTCCAAAACCGCAGTTAGTTGATTATCAACAAAAAGACCTGCGATTATAAATTGTACACAAAGCCGTTGCTTTCTACGATGAATTTGCAAAAAGGTTACCCGAAAACAGAAGAATATTTAACTGTTTAGAGGCATTGTTAATAAGTTACTATCTTCTTTTGCATCAGAACAGATGCGTTATTGCTGACAACCAATAAATACGGGCCTTTGGCATAGGTTGACATATCAACAATTTTGTTGATAATTCCCACGGCATGTATTTTCTCGGTATAAATGCTTTCACCTAACATGTTGGTAATAGATAGAGTATAATCGCCTTCTTTACCAAGATTCATACTGATATTTATTCTTCCACTTGAAGGATTGGGATAGACATTGGCCCAATCAGTTTGTTTTACTTCATTAATTCCTACAGGAACATACGCAGGGGTTTCCCATTCACCTCGCCCGAAGGTTCCGGCCACAACAGTGTTAGAAGGAGAATATATCTGCAAATCGTCAATAACAACGTTAGGTAAGCCAGTGTTATAATTAATCCAGCCTGCTGTAAGTGAATCACGGTAATAAACTCCGAAGTCTGTACCTACATAAATACCATTGTGTGTTCCGGGGTGATACACTATGCAGTTAACCGGAAGGTTAGGCAGGCCGGTAGAAACATTTTTCCATGTAAGACCTGCATCGGTCGATTCATAAACCTTGGCGCTACTCACATATCCTGAAAAAGTAACCCACACATGTTTGGGGTCGGTAGGAGAAACCGCTATTGCTGATATATAGGCCACGCTTACAGGAAGTGAACTATTAATACAAGCCCAGGATGTTCCGCTGTTGGTAGTCAGAAATAAACTGTCTGGCTGAGCCGCATATATATAGCTGTCGTTAGATGGTGCCACTTTCAATGCACTTATATATGATGTGCCCCATGTACTCATCTGCGACCATGTACTGCCAAAATCGCCCGATGTCCACACATTTACAAAACCTGCATATATAACTGAGGGCGCCTGAGGGTCCTGCAACCAGCGAGTGGTCCATGGGCCTGATTCAGTAATACCGTTGGCTGCATAATTAAATGTGCTTCCGCCATCAGATGAATAATATAATTGTCCATCCTGGTATGAAACAAAAACATTGTTATCGTTTGTGTAATCAATAAAGCAATCTTCGCCGTCGCCTCCCAACACCTGCGACCATGTGGGGCTTGAAAGATTACTGCCATTATCCTGCCAGCCGCTTACATTAAGGCCTGGTGTTAACGATGAAAGGCCGAGACAATAAATTTGCCCGATTTCAAGGTTGTTGCTATAATCGGTCCATGTAGTTCCTTTATCGGTTGTTTTAAAAATACCGCCGTCGCAACTGGTAAGCACAGTAGAACTTGAACCGGGCATAAATACAATATGGTGCTGGTCGGCATGCACGTAAGGTGCGCCAGAGCCTGTCCATTGTGCATTCAGAGACCATGTAACACCACCATCGCCCGACATCCATAAATTCACTCCTCCGGCAAAAATGGTATCGGCATTGGTTGGCGATACTGCTATAGGCAAGGAATACCAGCCGAAGCCACTGGAGTCGTTACCGGTGTTAGAATAGCCAATAATATTTGGTGAACCGATAGAAGGGCTCGATTTCAGTGTGAATGTCTGCCCCATATCAGTTGATTTATAAAGGCCATGAAAATCCCAGTTAGCGGAATCTTCAGCAATTACATACACTACTGTTGAATCTGCAGGTGTAACTCCAACTGTCATTCTTGCTGCTCCTTTATTGGGCAGGCCGCTTGTTATCTGGGTAAATGTTTTTCCCTCATTTGTCGAACGGTAAAATATACCTGAGTTATCTCCGGCAAATATTGTTCCCGAATGGAATGGTTCAAATTCAACGCTACGGATATCATCATTCAACATATTGTTCCAGGTTTTACCTGAATCAACCGACTTCCATAAGCCAAATGTTGAAGCTGCAAAAATTATATTGGTGCTATCAGGGTTAATAAGCATCTGGTTTATTACCATATAGTACATTCCTGAATAAGTAAGTGTGTATGTAAGTCCTGTTGCATTCCAGGTAGCTCCCCCATTGGTTGATTTTAATACCCCAATCGTAGTAGGCGTCCCCGAACCCGGATTTTCATTGTCGCCTGTACCCATATACATTATATTAGGATTTACCGGGTCAATCGCGATATCTGATATTGAAAGGTCGCCTAGGTTATCTGTATTTGTGGCCCATGTATTGCCGCCATCGGTACTTTTCCATAAACCACCCGATGGTGAACAGGCAAATATTGTATTTGGGTTACCGGGATAAAACCGTATATGGTCCACCCGTCCATCGCCTCCCCCATTCCCGGGTACACTGGTATTTCCTTCATAAGTCCAGTTTGCAGTTGCCATATCAGATTTATATGAATGCACACTTTTAAACTTATCAAGCTCTGCCGATATTTTTACAGGGTTAGCTCGAACACCACTCGGGTACGAACGAGGCACCATATATTCCTCCCAGCGCTTAAACAGTTCCACTCTCGCATCTTCGCCCTCGCCATTAGTATTCACATTTTTGTTTTCAGCATACCATTTGTAAAATGCTTTCTGAACGTCTTTTACATTCACATTGGGGTTCTGCATCATTCTTACCCAATCTTGTGCAAGTACTTGCGAAAGAGGAAAAAGCAGTAAACAGAAAAGAGCAAGCGTTATTTTTTTCATCGGGTTCAGTTTCAGGTTAGGCTAAGGTATTAAAGTTTCTGCATATTATTCTTCAGTTGGCTTCTTCTTTCGGTTGTGATGTTTTTTCTCTTTCACTTTTTCTATGTTCCATATCCTTACAGGGCCACCATGAAAACACCCCCTGGGGTTTCTTATTTTTAAGGGGGCGTAGTCAAAGCTTATTCTCATTCCATCTACCTCGTACTCCCCCAGCCCATTACCCATGGGTATAAATATGTTCGTGTCCTTTTTATTAATTATTAAAATAACCGTTCCGCAACCTGAGTTTTTATATTTAAACGATACTATTCCCTCTGCTTTAAACTTCCAATGGTCAGCTGTATCTTTTTTAACCTTTGTGCTGTCTTGGGCATTGGCAGCAATAGTAATAGTTAAGAATATAATAGAAAACAATTTTTTCATAATCTGGAGTTAATGCAAAAAAATAACCCTTTTGCGTTGAACAAAAGGGTTATTCGTTTATAAAAGTATCTTTTAGTTTATAATAAGCTTAAATACTCTCTGGTAGTTAAGATTACCTACACGTACAAAGTAAGGCCCGGTAGCAAGGCTGCTAACGTTAATTTGCGTATTAATAGTGTTAGCTGCCGGTTTAACGGTATTGCTTACAATCTGCCTTCCGCTTATGTCGAACAAGTCAACCTGTACATCATCATTCGAAGGAAGTTTAGTGGCAATAACATTTACCTGGCTGCCCGATTGGTAAACCTTAAATTCTGAAAGGTCAATAGGGTTAATAATTCCGGTAGGGGTTGTCAGCCTGAAAGAGAATATCCTGTTAGCGGCGCTTCCTCCCTTATCGTATTCATTGGTGTGCCAGAAAGTAACGCCATCTGTATCCACAGTTAAATCTGAATAATCGCCCCAACGGCTGGCACATGAAATAGCGGGCGATGAACCGGCTATGGCAGTTTGTTCTGTTGCCGTCATCGTTCCAAGGGGGTCGCCGAACATCCTTCCTGTATAATGAATACTTCCATACGTTTTGGTACTGTCATCTAAACAATAGGCAAGCGCAATATCTCCATCTTTATCTTCAGCAATAGCGCCGTTCCAACGGTTTTGCCCGCCTGCAGGCGCATACGTACCCTGCTGGTAAATAGAGAAATGAAGCGTTGAAGTGTTCTGATGTAATTCATACCACCTTATACCTGCAACAGTTTTGCCGGTATTTACAGTGTTTGACAGAACTACTGAATTGTAGCCCGTAAATACCAGGAAAGGCACCCTGAAATTGAAAGATCCGTCAAGTGCGTCAACTGCATTGCCAGAGTATGAATTGACACCCGGTTGGGCCAAGGTGTTAAACCCTGAAGTATTGTTGAAATTGTCATTAAAAGCAGCAGGAGCAAGCGAATCCCATTTAGTTATGGTAAGTGTTTTAGCAGTTGTATCATGTGTGAGTGCATCAATGATAATCATATTTGATGCATCGCCTGAATTCACGTTCTGGAAAAACACCAGGTATGCTGGTTTACCATATGGAGGAAGAGCGGAAGCATCGCAATCCATAATTTTAGCATCGTTCCATAAGCTGTTATTTCCACCAAAATAAGAAGGAGTGAAAGTATAATTCTGCACTATCATTCCGGCTGAGGTTTTACCGGCCAGCATTCTTGCCCTGTCCATAACAATTATTTGTTGAGGGCTTAAATTAGCGGTCATATAATAACCATCTGTCCATATTGAAAACTTAAGGTAGTCAGGGTAATTTGTAGAAGTGTTCCATCCTGAATTTGTAAAATAATATACGTAGTATGCGCCTGTAGCATCATTAGTTTTCGAAATGGCTACCTGGAAACCGCAAGGGTTTGCACTTACCTGGAACTCCGATAAAAACCACCTGTCGGCAAATTTATCATAGAGCACAACAGGGTCTCCATCATCGCCCGGGATATGAGTAAAGATAGTTTTCAGATCAACAGGGCCTTTTAACAAAGTACCTGTTTTGCTATATACAGAATAAGATGAATTATACATTTGAACATACTGGCTTGGGCCTACAGCTCCATTAGGGTCGTTAGGGCACGAGCCATTATCACTGCCACCATCGAAGTTTACCAGGGGTGCAGTAATGGTTGCGGTACCCATTTCTGTCTGTATAACAGGGTCTGGTTGAATGTCTTTATGGTCGGCTTTCGGTGCAGGGAATTTTGGCCTCAATGACTCTCTCCTTGCTTCCAATTCTTCATGGTGCTTAGCATAGGCGGCCCTGTCTTCATCAGTTTGAAGGGGCATATCCCTTAGCGGGATGGTTTCATAAAAATCGGTTGCGGGAATGTAAGTTGAGCCATCAGAATTATGCACAACTCCGTTCTGCGCCATAAGCATTGTTGAACCCAACAATGCAACAACAAAAAATGTAACTTTTTTCATAAGTCAGGGTATGTTTTATAATGCAATATTATGAACTATTACGCTGATTTCCAAATTTTCCAGGGGTGTTTTTACGAACAATCTAAATCGATTAAACAGGTAGATTTTCCTGAAAGTCAAGAATATCAATATGAATAAGGCTTTGCTATGACAATAAAAAAATCCCGTCCTTATTCGGGCACGGGATTCTTTTCCAGCGAAAGAAGCAGAAATTACTTCTTGCTCTTGTCTTCCTTAAGGTCCTTACGGTCCTTGTGGATTTCTTTGTTGTCCTTCTGAACCTTCTTTTCATCCTTTACAGCTTGTTTAGGATGACCGTTCTTTTCAGCTTCATTACGTTGAGCAACATTTTTTGCTTTTTTGTCTTCAGCTTTGTGAAGGTCTTTAGTATCTTGCTTTGTGTCGCTGCTTTGAGCGAAAGATACTACTGGGATAAAAGCTAAGGCTACGAGCATTGCACCGGTAGCGATTACATTTGTGAGTTTCATGACAGTTTAATTTTAAAGTTTATGATACAAAACTACAAGCTGAAAATGAAGAAATTATGAAGGCCATAGTAATTTAAGAAATAAGATTTATGATTTAAGAATTAGCCATTGAAGCTTAGGCTTAATCTAAAATTGGAAATAAATAAAGGGCTGTATGTCCGACGACTTTACCTGCACTACCAGCCATACCGCCAATACTATTAATAGGGCTTTACCCACTATCGGCATATTAGTAATACCTCTTTCCGACAATGTATGCAGGCGCTTGGGGAGAAAATGGGTTATATAACCTATAAGCATTAGTATAAATACCATACTGTAGCCTGTAATCCATTGCAGCGCAATAGCAGGATTAAAGCGGGTAAATATTTGCGATATAACCTGCCCTGCAATAGTAAAGGTCTTTGCCCGGAAATATATCCAGCAGAGGCAGACAAAGTGAAAAGTGAATATTACTCCTAAGGTATGAGTAAAGGCATTTTTGGGGATTTTAATAAAGGTATCTTTAAACTTCTCAAAGGCTAACGCAAGCCCGTGCAGGAATCCCCAGAAGATAAAGTTCCACGATGCGCCATGCCACAGGCCTCCTATTAACATAGTGGTCATAAGGTTTGTATATTGTCGCACCTTGCCCTTGCGGTTACCGCCAAGGGGTATATACAGGTAGTCGCGCAGCCAGCTGGAGAGCGATATGTGCCAGCGTCTCCAGAATTCGGTTACACTGGCCGACTGGTAGGGCAAATCGAAGTTAATGCCCAGTCTGAAACCTAATAACAATGCAATACCTATGGCCATATCGGAATACCCTGAAAAGTCGCAATATATCTGCATGGCATAGCCATAAACGGCCATCAGGTTTTCATAGCCTGAATAAAGCATTGGGTTATCGAATACCCTGTCGACAAAGTTTACGCTTATATAATCTGATATAACAGCCTTTTTAATTAATCCTGTAAGTATAAGGAACAATGCCTGCCCAACGTCTTCCTTAGTAATGTGTATGTCCTCATGTATCTGGGGCAGAAAATTGACCGCTCTTACAATAGGACCTGCCACCAAATGGGGAAAGAAGCATATATAGAAGCCAAAATCGAGTATACTGTCCGATGGTTTAAGCTGCCCCCTGTATATGTCTATAGTATAGCTAAGCACCTGGAAAGTATAGAAGGAAATACCCACCGGCAATATGATATTAACAGGGTTAAAATGGCCGAGGTTGATGTCGGTTAATATCTGTAAAAGGAAGTTGGTATACTTAAAATAAAATAGCAGCCCAAGGTTGATTACAAGGCTGAGGACAAGCAGTAAAGTCTTCTTCCTTTTACTGGTTGAATTGTATATCCATTTGGCCAGGTTAAAGTCGACAATAGTGGAGCTTATTAGCAGCAAAAAGAACATGCCGCCCGACTTATAGTAAAAGAATAAGGAGAACAGTGTAAGATACAGAATACGAGGACGTTTTCGATGGTAAACAAACTGGTAAAAGAACAGCAGTACCAGGAAGAGGTATACGAACAAGGCTGTATTAAAGAGCATGGGCTCTTTAGGGTTATACTCCAGAAGATGCAGCAGCTTATGGAGCAAGTTTGTCCAGTCCATCTTTTATCGCTTTATTAAGTGCGTCATAAAACAATTCGGCCTGTAAAGTGTACCCGCCAACGGTAAAGTGAAGTCTGTCCTTCTGGCAAAGGTGCTTCATATACCATTTGGGCATAGAACCGTAACCACCCATTATGTGGTAAAAATCCCAAAAGGCGGCATGGTGTTCAATAGAAGCCCTTTTTAGAGTAGCTACGGCATCAATTATGTCCTTATTCTTATACCTATGCCCCCGCATAGCATCGTTGGGGGCAGTAAGCAGGAAATCGGTTTGCGGTGCTACCTTTTTAATGTTGGCAAACATGGTATCAATATCATCCTTGAAAACATATTCATTAAAGTTGCGCGCAAAGGCTTCATTGGTGCCCAACGATACAATAATCAGGTCGGGTTTAAGCTCGCCTAATTGCTGGTAGAAGTATTCTGAGGTATTATAATCTCTGAACCTTGCCCCATTGGCCCCGATAGTATGGTATATAATGCCTGGTTTATCGTTAGTTAATACCATTCCGAATAGCAACGCTTCATTTTGCGAGGTATCGGTCTGCTCGGTACACATGGTAAACTCCCTTACCGTATCTTTAAACATAACACTGTCGGTTGCTACTCCGGCAACATGCCCGGTATCTTTTATTACCACTGAATCCTTAAAATCGGCCGAGGTATAAACAACCCAGTTGTAGCAAGTAGGGCCTTTATCATGGAAGAAAACCATTTTATCAAAAGTGTAGTTCAGGTTATCTCCATCTTTTACTTGTAATGAAAGGCTGGAAGCTGAATCGGTTGTACGCAACCCGAAGCCAGATACCCCAATGGGGATACCTGAAGGGCTTACCATTACACATCTCCTGCCCTTCCAGTCGCCCGTACCCTTCGATTTAAAATTGGTGGGCTCATTGGTGCCCGCTACACGATATGGAAAAACCAATCCCCTACCCCCATTGCCATATTGTTGCTGCAAATGCTGGCGTATCCAGCCCGAAAAGAAATCGGCCTGTATATGTGAATCACCTAACTGCACAATAACCACATTTTTCCGCTTGCCTTCTTTCAGCTCCTTCATTTTAACGAAGAACGATTTCAGGGCTGTACTATCATAGCTGATGGTATCTATATCCGCATTTATAAACGGGTAGACGTCGTAGTTAGCGCTTTGGGCAAAAGCCGGGATAGCCATGGCAATAAGTATTATAGCTGTGAGTAGTTTACGTACGTTCATTCCCTTTATGCTGTTGCACCCATTCATATTTTTCATAATCATATAGCAGCGAGTAGTACATATAGCTGGCTATATAACTTCCTCCCAGAGGTTTAAAGTGGGTGTAATCTTTATTGGCAAGCGGCAAATCCGACTCTACCATTTTTATCATGCTGCTATCGGCACCCATAGCCTCAAAAAGGTTCCAGAAAGCTACATTGGTCTGTTTGGCAATATCGTGCTGCACATCTACAAAGTCATGTATTTCGGGCATTGTTTCATATGCTCCATGCTTGCGTACTGCTCTGTCGCTTACTGAATTAATCAAAATAGCCGATGCGGGGAATTTATCTTTCAGGCTGTTAATGGTACCCGAAAACCCCTTGGTATAGTAACTGTATTTATCGGTACCGCTATGCACTACATTAATGCCATATTGCAGCACAATAAACTTAATTCCCAAATCGTCCTGGAACTGGTGCATAAGGCCATCGTCAAGCACTGATAACTGCTGCCCCGATGCACCCCGCATATCCAAATCATCTACATATACACCTGTGCTGTCTTCAAAATCGGCTCCATATATGTATATCTTATCATTAGTGGTAAAGGTTAATTGAATAGAATGAATGGCTTTAGCGCTATTAAGCGTCAGCACCTTCAATCCGCGGCCTTTTGCAAGCTTAATCGGGGTTGCATCGCCATCATCTTTTTTTACATACACCTTTGCTGCGGCGCTATCGGGGTTGGTATAGTATAATTTCACAATTCTGAAATCATCGGGCCCTGCATTGGGTTTCACACCCTGGAAAGCTACCCAGCTTGCAGGCGATTTCTGTTTATCATCGTCTCCTCCGCCAGTTATATTGGGTATGTATGTTTCACCATTCAGGCCATAAGGTATTGATGCCTGCCTGTCTTCTATTACAGTATAGGCTTTCCAGTTATCTGAGAACGTTTGGTGGATAGATTGCCTGAAGCCCGGCACAAAGTTCATAATGGGCACAAACCCCACTCCTTTACCACCGAATTTCTTCTGCAGCATGGCTCGCAGGTCTTGCGTCACGATATCCCCCTCTATCATCGAATCGCCGAAGAAGGCAATGTGTACTTTCTTCTTTTTAGCATTGGCAAGGGCATTATAAAACACAGCCAGGTTATCTTGCCGGGCTGCAAAGTCCTCAATAGGGTAGCACCCTTTTTTGAAATGCAATGAATCGACATCCTTAAAATCGGGCGGGGCTACTTTTACCGCGGCCATCATTACGGTGTCTTTTTTCCTGTCCGTATGCACATCGGGAGCAAGGTCAGAGAACATGGTAATAGGCTTGGTGGTGAACCCAAAAAGGTTAAACGATGTGGGCACAAATGACAACAACGTCAATATAGCGGCTGCAAGCAGCACTATGCGCACGGGGTGATGTATGTGGTTTTTCACTGTTTTTTGTTGTTAAGCAAAGGTAGGTGTTGGGCATGCATTAAAACTATTGTGTACTATGAAGTAATTAACAGAGTCGATGTTAATAATGATATGTGCTCCATGAAATATATTTATCTCTGAAACAGCACAATAAAGAATAAAATGATTGCGTTAATTGCGACCCTTATTTGTCGCAACGATTATGTGTTATTTTATAAATAGAAACAGGAGGAAAACCCTCCTGTTTCACCTAACCCCACTCTATCCTAGCCTCAACTAAACAGCGTTAATATTTTACCTGCTTATAAATATAAACATGTCATTGCTGCTCCATATATAACCTTTTGAATCGCGTGCTGCATCGGTAACCGAATAGCCAAGTTCATAGGAATGCAGTTTTGTATTCGATTCAATACAGAAAACAAAATCGTAATAGTTTTTATTCTTACGCGAATGAACCGATGCCTTTTTTCCATCGTTATTCATGTGCCTTAACTTATCCATCCCTATAAAGAGGGGCTTATCCTTTAATATGTTCTTGCTTAATAGTTTCCTGCCTGCAGGTATATTCTGCAATGCCACGTATAATTCGGGGCCCAGTTGCGGAGGACATATACCATAACCCTTATGTGTAGCGCTGTCCATTATTTCATCCCATGGAATATCAGCTTCACCTTTAAACCCTAACTCCCTGGCCGATACCACTACAACTTTCAATTTTTGTGTTGTATCGTAATTTGGTATTTCATTTAACAGTGTGTCTACTGTGCCACATACATGGGCTTCACCTAATTCAATACCATAAAATAAATTAGGACTAAAGAGCAGGCACTTTACGCTAATAGTGTCATTTTCTTTTTTGCTGCTGCCGTGAGCAGATGCGTTTACTGAAAGAGGATTCAAAATGTACCCCAGCATCAGTATGGTGATTAGTTTTTTCATGGCGTTTTAGTTTTATAGAAGCAAAACTATATCACCCTGCGCCCTTGCTTATCAGGTAGGTAACGACTATGATTGAGGTTTGTAATGAATCAGGAAAATAGAGTAATGAACAGAAGAACGGTACCCTTTATTCAAGTATTAATCTTAATACCTAATACTTTGTACTTAATTCTCATTTTATAATTTGCCCTTCAGGCTTTCAGCAGTATATGATTTTTTGCATTTCAGCAAATCTTCAGGTATGCCCTGGAACACAAGGTTACCACCTTTATCACCCCCTTCGGGTCCAAGGTCTATAATCCAGTCGGCGCATTTAATAACATCGGGGTGATGTTCTATAACCACAAGGCTGTGCCCCTTATCTACAAGCATATTAAATGCCTTCAGCAATTTCTTTATATCGTGGAAATGCAGGCCGGTTGTGGGCTCATCGAATATGAATAATGTGCTGGTGGCTTCAGCGCCTTTTGTTAAAAAGGTTGCCAGTTTTATGCGCTGCGCCTCTCCGCCGCTCAATGTGCTCGACGATTGGCCTAAATGCACATATCCCATTCCCACATCTTTCAATGGCATTAACTTTTCTACTAATCGCTTTAACAGGCTGCTGCTTTTATCCTCATTAAAGAAATCTATTGCCTCATCAATAGTCATGTTCAACACGTCAGATATATTTTTGCCACGATATTGTACTTCCAGTACATCGTCTTTAAAACGTTTACCATTGCAGGCATCGCACAATAAATGTACATCTGCCATAAACTGCATCTCAATAGTTACTTCTCCTTCACCTTCGCATATATCGCAACGTCCGCCGGCAACATTGAATGAAAAGTGAGAGGCCTTATATCCTCTTAACTGTGCCAGTTTCTGGTCAGCAAATAGTGTGCGTATTTCATCGAACGCTTTTACATAGGTTACAGGGTTAGAGCGTGACGACCTTCCAATAGGGCTCTGGTCAACCATTTCAACTTCTTTTACTAAGTGAGTAGCTCCTTCAATTTTTTCAAAACGGCCTGCTTTCTCGCCTGTATATTGTCCCAGTAACCGTTTCATGCCGGGATATAAAATGCCTTTTATCAATGATGATTTGCCTGAGCCTGATACACCTGTAACAACTGTCAGTGTTCCTGTAGGGAACTTTACGTTTATGTTTTTCAAGTTGTTCTCACGCGCCTTACATATCTCTATAAAGTTCTTTGCACTGCGCCTGCGCTTAGGAACATCTATCTGTTCTTTTCCATTCAAATACCGGGCGGTGAGGCTTTCTTTTTCATTCTTCAAATCCTCTGCATTCCCCTGGAAAACCACCTTGCCGCCATGTGTTCCGGCCAAAGGGCCAATGTCTATAATCTCATCTGCTGCGCGCATAATATCTTCATCGTGTTCCACCACAACCAATGTGTTGCCAAGGTTGCGTAGTTTTTTCAACACTTCTATCAGGCGTTGTGTGTCGCGGTGATGTAAGCCAATACTGGGTTCATCGAGCACGTATAATGAACCAACAAGGCTACTGCCAAGTGCTGTTGCCAAATTTAATCGCTGCGATTCCCCGCCCGATAATGTATTAGAAGGACGATTAAGTGAAAGGTATCCCAACCCTACATCGCACATAAATTGCAGGCGGTTGGTTATTTCTATCAATAAGCGCTTAGCTGTTTCTTTTTCATTCTTGTCGAGCTTCTCAGGCAATGATTTAAAAAACTCGTATGAAGTTGCAACGGGCATTAACACTAAGTCCAAAATGCTCTTGCCGTTTATCTTTACATAACTGGCATCTTTTCTCAAACGTGTTCCCTTACAATCGGGGCAAAGGGTTTTCCCCCTGTAGCGTGATAACATTACCCTATATTGAATCTTATAGCTTTCCTGTTCTAAATGCTTGAAGAACTTATTCAGTCCATCGAAATATTCTGTACCATTCCAAAGTATTGCAACCTCTTTTGGTGTAAGGTCGCTATAGGGCCTGTGAATAGGAAAATCTGATTTGCGGGCATATAAAACCACCTGGTCTTTCCACCAACTCATCTTCTCCCCTTTCCAGCATGCAATAGCATCTTCGTAAACCGATAAACTCGGGTCAGGAACTACCAGGTCCTCGTCAATATCTATTACACTGCCAAAACCTTCGCAGCGCTTGCAAGCGCCCACCGGGTTGTTAAAGCTAAAAAAATGCACGGATGGTTCCTCAAACTTCATCCCGTCGGCCTCAAAGCGGTCGGAGAATATATGGCGGTGTGATTTACCGCCTTCCGTAGAATCAATTTCGCATGTGCCGTTACCTTCATAAAAAGCAGTCTGTACCGAGTCTGCTGCCCTGGATTTTAAATCATCAATTTCTTCTTTTGCAATTTCAAGGCGGTCGATTACCAGTTTCATATTCTCTGCAGAAAGGCCATGGAGTTTCCCATCCATCACTTCATCAATGCGGTAAATTTTGCCTTTATGTTCAATTCGTGAAAAGCCTTGCTGTAATAAAAGATTCAATTGTTCAAGCAAGGTGCGGCTCTCTTTTAAATGCAAAGGGGCCAATACCATTACGGCTGAGCCGTTCTTCAATGAAAAAATATAATCTATTACATCTGTAATCGTGTCGCGCTTTACCAGTTTATCAGTTACAGGCGAATATGTTTTGCCAATTCGGGCAAAAAGCAATTTCAGGTAGTCGTATATCTCGGTTGATGTACCTACGGTTGAACGCGAAGTGCGTGTTACCACCTTTTGCTCAATAGCAATAGCCGGGGCAACGCCTTTTATATAATCGACATCGGGCTTGTTTATTTTACCGAGAAACTGTCTTGCATAAGCCGATAATGATTCTACATAGCGCCTTTGCCCTTCGGCATACAAGGTATCAAACGCCAGCGATGATTTGCCTGAACCCGATACGCCTGTTATAACCACGAAGCGGTTACGGGGAATAACAACGTTTATGTTCTTAAGGTTATGCACACGGGCGCCCTTAATAACAATAAAGTGTTTGGCATCTAATTTTTCTAAATCAACAACAGCTTTCATCAGGTGAAATTCGGAACGCGAAATTAGGAATATTATTCGGGTATTTATGCTAAAGTCCTTATCATATCGATAAGAAGAGACAATACGGTGCAAATAAAAATCCCTGCCATGTTAAGGGCAGGGATTTTCTATAATTATAAAGAAGCTATTATCTCCTGTTACCAAATATCCTTAATAAGGTAAGGAACAGGTTAATAAAGGTTATATAGAGAGAAAGAGCTCCCCAAACCGCCATTTTACCCATTGTGCCTTCCCCTGCAGAGGTTACCTGCACGCTCATGTTTTTCAGCATTTGCACTTTATAGGCTGTTAAGCCTGTAAATATGGCAACGCATATAAAATTCAACGCGTAATCTAAGGTTGCGCTGTGCATGAAGTAATTTATAATCCATGAAATAATTACGCCGAAAAGCGCTACGTATAACAGGGTGCCAAACTTGGTAAGGTCGGTTGAAGTTGTGTACCCCAGGAAAGCCATTAAACCGAATATGCCCGACGTTACAAAGAACATGCTGTAAATTGATGTCTTTGTATAGGCGAGGAAAATTACGCTAAGGCTTATTCCCATGAGAGAGGAATAAAGTATAAATGTGAAAGCCATCGCCATGTATGACAGGCGGTTCACACCTAGCCCCATAATGAGAATTATGGCAAGAGGCGCAAATGTAGCGATATAGAACAGAGGCGTCGGGCGCCCTGCTTCAAACACCATACTTATTAAACCTGTATTCGCGAAAGCGTAAGCAAGAATTCCTGTTATGCCTAGGCCGAGAGTCATCCACGTGAACACCCTTGCCATAAACGTCCTTGTAGCTACTTCGCTACCCACAGAATTAACCGACTGCACTTCAATCGGGTCTTTGAAACTAAAATTTTGATTATCCATAATTTTATAATAATTGTGTTAAAATTCTAAATACAAATATATATCAAAATAACTCATCTCTATTCTACTACTTAACATGATTTAACATAGACTTAAAGACGAATAAGTACCCGATTTACTTTAACCCTATCTGCTTAAAAGTGAGTAGATTGTAGCAAGATGTTGGTCATCATGCTCTGCAACAAACAAAGCAATATCTACAGGGCGCATTTGCAGGTTTAGTCTTGGGTGTAATGCCTTACGGTTAAGAACAGCCTCATCCAACCCCTCGAGCCTTTTAATGAACTCGTTCCGCACTTTTTCAAATCTGCCTATTATGTCTTTAACATCGGCATTATTATAATTAGCCTCTGTGGTCTTTTTATTTTGCATATCTGCCGCACGCAGGGTTTCCTTTCCGGCTAAAAAATCATCTATTCGCCCTTCGTGTATATCTTCTAAATCAAGCAGGTGGCCTATATGCTCCTGCGCCGACCATTTACCATCTACTTTTTTTGTCAATGCCTCTTTAGATTGGTTGGCTGTATAATTATGTAACCTCAACACTGTTCCTCTCAGCCTATCCAGTGTCATGGGAAACATGCCAATGGGTTGGTTAAATTCAAACTTACGGTCTATCCATTTTATTTGTTGTATCATGTCTACGGGTTTTAGATTATAAAAATAAGTATTCTTCAAAATATTACTTTTGATTGGCAACTTACCTGTTGCAGGTGCTAATAACTCATGGAAAGCAGTAATAAAATAAAATACCTGGAAGGGTTACGGGGCGTAGCAGCTTTATGCGTCTTCTTTCACCATTTCTTCCTGGCTTTCTATCCTTCTTATTATTTCGCCGGTGACCCTGCCAGCATACACCTCGGCAATCTTGAACTTGCATATTACCGTAGCCCCCTCAGTTTTATAACCAACGGGAATTTTATGGTAATGATATTTTTTGTACTCAGTGGCTACGTTTTATCGGCTTCTTATTTTAAGAACAATAAATTTGAAATACTTGTATCATCGGCCATTCGCAGGTTTTTAAGGCTTTATATACCGGTAGCCTTCACATTAATAGTAGCTTATCTTCTATTGCGCAATTCCGTTTATTTAAACCGCGAAGTGGCCGACATAAGCCATTCGGGCTGGCTGTATAGCATTTGGCCCAACGATAAATCGTTCCATACCTTCTGGATTTGCTTAACATACTTAACCATGTTTACGCGTGACAGCCGCTATGATACCACTACATGGACAATGTGTTACGAACTTTATGGCTCAATGATGGTATTTACATTACTTGCGCTTACACACAAGGCAAGGGCAAAATGGGTAATATTCATTATCGTTTCCATAATTGCTTACTACCTGTTCAGCATATATTACATTGCATTTATAATCGGAATATGTATGAATTACTTAACTGCCATTCCGATTGAAAAAATAAAATTCAGGAAGCCGCTTATTTTTGTTCTGGTAGTTACAGGCCTCGTTCTTGGTGGATTTCCATCATGGCCCAGCTACCCAAACGAGACCTTTTACAAATTCTTCTCATCCCCTATATTGATAAATAATTCTGAGACAATTCATATTGTTGGCGCAGCATTTATTATTATGGCCGTGTTGCTTTCAAAAAGATTGCAAAACCTTTTCTCTATTAAGCCATTTGTATTCCTGGGCGATATTTCTTTTTCGCTTTATCTAATTCACCCAATTATTATAGGAACCATTTCCTGCTGGACCTTCCTTTACATATATTACGGAACCAACTCTTATAACTGGTCGGTTTTAGCTACCATACTGGTAACCGTACCGGCAATGCTTATAATATCAAAGGTTATGACTGAGTTAGTAGATAAGCTAGGCATTAAATTTTCTAAGTACGTTTACAACAAGCTGTTCAGGCCTGCCGCTTCAGTTTAGTGCTTGCTGTGGTCCATATCCCGGCTTTCCCAGTATTCAGGGCCGTAATCAATAAATATCTCCTGCCCTGCTTTAATGTCTTTTGTGGCGTAAAATATAAATCGCCCTTTTTTCACATTGGTTTCCCAGGTTGCATTTGGCTTAGGCGATGAATTATACAGCGCCCCGGTACCAAATACAACTGCAGCCTTCGATTTGCTGTCAGGCAAATCTTTTGTCCAGCCGAAAATATATTCTTTTACCAGCTTAGGTAATTTTTGCCAGTCGCCTTTTACAAGAATAAAGTGGTCCTCTTCCAGCACCTCATTCTTCTTTATGGCTTTTTTGGCAAACACACCCATTCCGTGAACGGGAGATTTGCGGACTTCAATTTTCGGGTTGTAATAATATGATTGTGGGTTGTAATGCTGAGGATAAAGTAGCTTTTTCGCCATAAACGGTTATAGTGTTATTTATACTTGTCGTAGTCTTCTGATGATTCTTCTTTAGGTTTAACATACAGGTTCACTATTTTAAATGGAATTGACGTGCTGGCATCAATCACCACCCTTCCTTCAAGGTTTAGTATTTTACAATCTTCCGGAAAATTACCCACTACGCTAAAGCTTACTTTTTTCTTAGCAGTTGTCGTGTCGGTAAATGAATAAGAGTCAGGACTTATAAATGCAGACAGGCTGTCATGCCCCTGAATACTGTCGAGCACACTTACGCCTTTATCAGTATATGCTTTGGTTATAGTTACATAACCGGAATAGCCGGCATTAACACCTCTTGAAAGCTCGCCTGAAAAAGTCATGGTGCCGTAAAACTGGTCAATGCTTAGTTTCTTGAAATACACTTTGCCATTAGCGGAATCTTTAGCTGTAACTACCAGTTTACCATGCTCCCTTTCGGCTTCTTCTTCCTTTTGCGCCGCAATAACTGCTTGTACAGAATCGTATTTGTCTATCCCCGATTTTTTACGAAATGCGGTATATGATTTCTTTGCTTCAGCAACTTCCTTATCGTAGTCGAACTGAGGTTTTGTATCCGGCTTATAGGTTACTTCCACCGGTTTATCCTGGCCGAATAAGAACGAATTATAAGAGTTTGGGTTACTACTGGCTCCCATTAACTGCATAAGGGCCATGTTGTTATTGCCGCCCTTTGGGGCATCCATAAGTTTAATTATCTGGTCTCCGGTTATACTTATTGCAACTGTGCTTTCATCTTTCCTTATAAAGTTGGAACTTGAAATAATTTTACCCGGCAGGTGATAGGTACTGCTCACTTCAAATCCCCTCATCATAGCGGCCATATAGCAGTGCATCATCGCTGTCCACACTCCGCCTTTAAACATTGATTTACCACCTAAAGCAGACATAGCCGCGGAAAGTGAATCGCTTTTATGATCGTTACC
>JABDGY010000042.1 GCA_013285805.1 Bacteroidota bacterium
GGTAACATTGGTACCCGATGCGCCCGATGCACTTACATCGAACGCTGGCTGGGATACTGAAAATAATATGGCGTTTCTTAAGGCAACAATTGTCCGCTTGAAAAAGCAAGGCATACGCACATCGTTATTTATTGATACCGATTTGAACGAGATTGAAGGTGCGGCTGCAACCGGAGCAGACAGGATTGAACTGTATACCGAAGCTTATGCTAAAAATTATAAAGTGAACCCCGAGGAAGCTATAGCGCCTTATGCCAAAGCGGCCCACAGGGCGCATAAATATGGATTGGGTATTAATGCAGGGCACGATTTAAACCTTGATAACCTGGCGTATTTCCATAAAAATATTCCTCATTTAGAAGAAGTATCTATCGGCCATGCGCTGATATCTGATGCGCTTTATTTGGGACTTGAAAATACCATACAACTCTACCTGAGGCAGTTAAAGTAAGCGTATGAAACTGGCATTCCGTAAGCTGGGTAACGGCAAACCTCTTTTTATTCTCCACGGACTTTTTGGCTCAGCCGATAACTGGCAAACCTTGGGCAAATATTTTGCTGAATACTTTACCGTTTATTTTATTGACCAGCGCAACCACGGACAATCACCACACAGCGGTGAATGGAGCTATGAAGTTATGAGTGAAGATATACGGGAGCTTGTGGAAGACGAAGGCTTAAATAAAATTATGCTACTTGGCCATTCTATGGGCGGGAAAACGGCAATGCACTTTGCAGTTCGCTATCCTGAAAAGGTTGAAAAACTTGTGGTGGTTGATATTGGCCCTAAGAAATACCCCATTACCAACCAGTTTGTAATTGATGCCATTGATAGGTTCGACCCGCAAAAGGTAAAATCGCGTAAAGAGGCCGATGAAGCAATGTCGCATTTTATTGAAGAACAGGGCGTGCGCCAATTCCTTCTGAAAAACCTTTACTGGGACGAAAACCAGAAACTGCAATGGAAGTTTAATTACGATGTGATAAAAGAAAACATAAGCCGAGTTAGCGATGCTACTCCTATGCCGGAGAAGCCATTGGATATACCGGTGTTATTTGTTAAAGGAGAAAAATCGGATTATATTTTTCCATCGGATATTAAATTAATGACGGCCATGTTTCCTATGGCAAAGCTGGTGGTTATTCCCGGTGCGGGCCATTGGGTGCATGCCGATAACCCCCAGGAGTTTTTTAAGGTGGTTACGGAGTTTTTGTTAAGTAAAGAAAATGTGGAAAGTGTTTAAAACTTTTCACTCTTTTTACCATGTAGGCTTCTCTACATCAGTACTTTTGCGACAGTATTAAAAACTATGATAGTCGATATTTTTATACCCTGCTTTATGGACCAGCTTTACCCGGAAACCGGGTTTAACATGGTTAAGGTATTAGAGAAAGTAGGATGCGATGTTAATTATAACCCCGAACAGACCTGCTGCGGTCAACCTGCCTTTAACGCGGGTTTTTGGGAAGATGCTAAAACAGTGGGCGAAAAGTTCATTAAGGAATTTCAACAGGACAGGTATATTGTTTGCCCTTCGGCTTCCTGTGTAGGCATGATAAAGAACTATTATCCTGAAATGTTTCATAATTCAGCCCTGCATAACGAATACAAGCAACTTGCAAAAAACATACACGAGTTTAGCAGCTTCCTTGTAAATATTATGAAGGTAACTGATGTAGGCGCGAAGCTGGAAGGTATTGCAACCTACCACGATTCATGCGCTGCACTTAGGGAATGTAATATGAAACAGGAACCCCGCACTCTTCTCAAGAATGTTCGAGGGCTTGAAATATGCGAGATGAAAGATACTGAGAGTTGCTGCGGATTTGGCGGAACATTCTCGGCCAAATTTGAGCCTATAGCTGTGGGCATGGGTGAAGATAAAATAAAGAATGCTATGGATACAGGCGCTCAATACCTAATCTCGACCGACGTTTCCTGCCTGATACATTTAGATGGCTACATTAAAAAGCACAAGACCGATTTGAAACCTTTGCACATTGCCGATGTGCTGGCAAGTGGTTGGGAATAATCAAGCCGTTACCGGTAGGTTTACTTCAGGATAATAATTTTTTATGCTATTTATCAAGGCGGGTAAGTTGCCTTCAACATACTTGCTATTACCATTTAAATAAACCTTGCTAAAGTTACTCAAATCAATTTTTGTAGCCAATAGTTGCTCCTGGATTTCTTCATCGAATAGTTTTATTTTGCCATTATGCATTACCAGCAAAATATCTTCCGGGTTCAATGCGAAGAAAGCGTCCATACTTTGTAATCCATTTTTATTTCTGGCAATAATTATATCGGCAGGCGCGTTTTCTTTTATCTCTCTACCCGGTAAATTCCATATTGCATCTGGATTTGCAGTAAGCATATTCAATAGCTCCTCATCGGTTACCATCTTTTGTTCTCTTGCTAACCGTAAATGGTTCCATAAATTCCAATCGGCCGAAACAGTTGAATCAGTTCCGAATAAAATTGCTGCCGACTTTTTTAATTTATCTATAGACGCTGTTTTGGCAACGAGAAAATAGTTGGAATCAGGGCACCAAATAAGCGCTTTGAAACTCTTTGCTTGCTCCTCATTCATAGCAATAGCATGAATGCCTATCAACTCCTTATTTGCCAAATTCCATTTCAATAGTGTATCTATTTCCTTTTCCACTGCTTCGTCAGTTCCTTCTCCTATATGTATTACAAAAGGTTCTTTTGCAGCAAAAGGTGAGTTAAGTTTATATCGCCACCTTTTTTCAAGCTGAACGGAATGCAACACATTTTTGCACTGCTTAACCTTTATTGGGCTATTTTCAATTTGTAATTCCGGCCCATGATTTACAGCTGTGGTTATGCCATTCAGCAGGTTTTTATAAATGCCCCATTGCACCCGCAGTTCTAATGGTACTTTCAATATCTTATCAATAGTATTTTTATTCTGTTTGTGAATGTCATCTCCCCATTCAACATAATTGTTGTAAATCCGGTTGCCGAGTTTTGGAAATAAATTAAAATCGAGGTGGTCGTGTGAGTTGATTAGCCCGGGAAAAGCAATGGCATTATTAAATTGCAAAGTACGGATAGTTGAAGCCTGAGTTGAGGTATCGTTGACAGATTTAATACTATCACCCTCAATCATAATATCAACCTTGCGTTGCGACGTAATGGAATATATGTTCTTCAGCAGCATTTACAGTACTTAATCGTTATAGCTATAAGCTTTTCTAACCAGTTGTAAAACTACGACTATTCGCATATAGGTTTTGATGTTAATATGTTTAACTTTGGTTTATAGCAGATGTTGAATGCTGATTGAGCCAGAATATAAAGAGAAAATTATTAATGAGGAGTTAAACCCTTGTTCAAAAGCCATTCTTAAAACCCTGCTGTACTTCGATATATTTCAATATCCCCTTCCTGCGACAGATATTTATAAGTATTTGCCAAGCTCTGTTTCTCCCGAAAGCATTGCATTGCAATTGAATAACCTGGTAATGCAGGGCTACATCAAGCAATACATGCCATTTTATTGTCTAGCCGAATGTGACGCCAAAAAATATTCTGAGCA
The DNA here is from genome assembly GCA_013285805.1 of Bacteroidota bacterium. Classification (GTDB taxonomy): domain Bacteria; phylum Bacteroidota; class Bacteroidia; order JABEUT01; family JABEUT01; genus JABEUT01. The sequence goes on from JABDGY010000042.1 coordinate 3,567, forward strand.
CAGAATGCAGGGAACAAAGAATGCGGAAAAACTTCTGAAGACTGCAATCCGTTTCTCAAAGTTTATCTCCTATTTCCCTTTTGTGCGTGGTATATGCCTGTCGGGTTCACTCTCAAAAGGATATGCAGATGAGAAAAGCGACATAGATTATTTTATAATTACTACCCCAGGGCGTTTGTGGCTATGCCGCACTATGCTTATTGCATTTAAAAAGTTTTTCCTTTTTAACTCCCACAAATATTTCTGCGTTAACTATTTTGTAGATACCAATAATCTTGAAATTCCAGACAAGAACATTTTCGTGGCTACCGAACTTTCTTCACTTATACCTACTTATAGTGCTGAACATTATTCCAGGTTAATGCAGGTAAATGATTGGTTGAACAACCACCATCCCAATTTTAAGCCAGTTGATGAAAATAAAATATTGCCGGAGAATCGCAGTATACTTAAGAAATCTGCAGAATGGCTTTTTAACGGAAAGATAGGAGAGTGGATTGATGATAAATGCTTTAAGCTGACATTAAAAGCATGGAAGAAAAAGTTTGACCATTTTGACTCAGATGAATTTGACTTACGGTTGCGTTCACGTAAAAATGTATCGAAACATCACCCAAATGGTTTCCAGGAAAAGGTGCTGAAAGAATATGAAAAGCGTTTACGAGAATTTGAAAATAACTATAACATAAGCTTAGCTTGATGCCCAAGATATTGCTGACACATTCTTATTTCCTGCACTTCGACCCTAAACAGTGGAAGCAGCAACAGCCATATCCGCCTTTAGGGACTATATACGCGGCAGCCGTTTTAAGGGAGGCGGGTTATGATGTGGCCTTATCCGATACTATGTTCTCAACATCAGCCGATGAAATAAAACCTGCACTTGATGAACATAAGCCCGACATAGTTGTTATTTATGATGACGGCTTCAACTACCTGACCAAAATGTGCCTTACCAATATGCGCGAGGCTGCATTCAGAATGACACAACTGGCAAAGGAAGCAGGTTGCAAGGTTATTATATCAAGCTCTGATTCTACAGACCATTATGAGGAGTACCTAGCAAAAGGGGCTGACTTTATAATAATGGGTGAAGGAGAAATTACGTTGCTGCAATTGGTGAATAACTTGAGAAGGAATGAAGGCGATATAGAAACTATTGCAGGACTTGCACTTAAAATAAATGGTGAAGTAATTAAAACAGGCAAACGTGATGTATTACGCGACTTAGATACCTTGCCAATGCCAGCATGGAATTTGATAAACATTGCTCCCTATAAAGATGCATGGTTAAAAAACTGGGGTTATTTTTCTATTAATGTAGCCACTACCCGCGGATGCCCTTTTAAATGTAACTGGTGTGCTAAACCTATTTATGGGAACCGATACAATACTCGCTCGCCTGAAAAAGTGGTAGAAGAAATTGAATACCTCAAGAAACATTTTCAGCCTGATCATATCTGGTTCTGCGACGATATATTTGGCCTTAAACCCGGTTGGGTGAACCATTTTGCAGATGTAATGGAAGCGAAAGGGCTGAAGATAAAATTCAAAATACAGTGCAGGGCCGATTTGTTATTGCAGGAAGAATTTGTTTTGGCTTTAGCGCGTGCAGGATGTGAAAGTGTATGGATGGGGGCTGAATCAGGCTCTCAGAAAATACTGGACGCCATGGATAAGGGCACCAAGGTAGAGCAGATTTATGAAGCAACGCGATTACTGAAAAAGCATAATATAAAACCTGCTTTCTTTTTACAATTCGGTTACCCGGGCGAGAATTTAGATGACATAAGTAAAACCATAAAAATGGTGCTTGACCTGGTGCCAGCCGATATCGGAGTCTCCGTTTCATATCCCTTACCAGGAACAAAGTTTTATGAAAATGTAAAAGAGGAGTTAAAAGAAAAAGCAAACTGGACAGATTCTGACGAACTGGTATTGATGTTCAGGAATACATACCCTGCTGCTTTTTATAAAGAATTGCATCGTTTTATTCATAAGGTGTATAGGAATAAGCAAGCCAATGAAAGCCTTAAGCATATTATAGCGGAGCCATTTTCTACCAACACGGCTGAATTAAAGAAAGCCTTATCGATGTTATATTACAAACCGGCATCGGTAGTGTATAAAATGAGAATGAAAAAGCACGAGAAGCAAAATGCTTGACGAAGTAGAAATACAGGAAACGAATGTAAGTGCTGCGTTCTCGGCACAGTCTGCCATATTTGATGAGATTGACGAGAAGAACCTTATTATACAATGGATGCGGGCAAAGGTGCGCGAGCATGTTTCGGCGTACTGGAACGTAGGAGAAAGTGTTTTAGAGCTTAATGCCGGCACGGGATTAGATGCCATTTATTTTGCGCAAAAGGGAATAAATGTTCATGCCACCGATAATGCGTCCGGCATGCTGAGTGAGTTGGGCAATAAAGTGACTAATATTTGGCTGGCAAATAAAATAACCGTTCAGCAATGCTCATTCTTAGAGCTAGATAAACTTAATAAAACAGGTTTCAACCACATATTCTCAAACTTTGGCGGGTTAAATTGTACAGATAAATTGGATGAAGTTATCGCTTCGTTCTTTAATTTACTCATGCCAGGAGGAACCGTAACATTGGTGCTTATGCCACCTGTTTGTCCATGGGAACTAATGTTGGCATTGAAAGGAAACTTTAAAGTGGCCTTCCGCAGATTGAAAAAAGGCGGAGCACCATCGCACCTTGAAGGAAAATATTTTATGACGCATTATTACTCTCCGGCAAGAGTGAAAAGAATGTTCGGTAAAAAATACGCTGTAGAGTCAATTAGAGGATTGGGTGTAGCTGTTCCCCCACCCTATTTAGAGGATTTTCCTGTTAAGCATCCGCGAATATATAAGTCGCTTGTTTCGGTTGAGAATAGTATCTCAGGCCTTCTGGTTTTCCGTTCATGCGCCGACCATTTTATAATAACCATGCGAAAGAAAGCGTAGCAGGGTATGGATAGGAAAAAGGCTGTTGTTTTAATTACTCCCGGTTTTACGGCAAGCGAAGACGATACAACATGGCTTCCGTTTTTACAGCAATTCGTTTCTGCGTTTATATCCTTACGGCCCGATATTGAATTGCGCATAATTACCCTGCACTACCCCCTTAAACAAATGCATTATAAATGGAAAGGTATAAACGTATATAGCACAGGTGGCAGAGGAAAACTCTATTCCCGGCCGCAAACATTCTCAAGAGTGTGGAAGGAATTAAAAAGTATACAAAAGGATTTTGATATTTCCGTTATACAAAGTTTCTGGCTTACCGATACTACCCTTATTGCGCAGCGCTATTGCAAAAAGTACAATATAAAACATGTTGCTTACGCAATTGGTCAAGATGTTTTGAAAACAAATAAGTACTTGAAACTGTTGAACCTTTCTACAATACAGGTAGTGGCTATGTCGCAAAGTATTGTGAACAAGTGTTTTGAAACGAGAGGCCATAAAATAAGTGAGATTATTCCCATGGGTGTTGTACCTGAAGAAGTAACTATGCCCGATGAACCACGAACAATAGATGTTATTGGTATAGGTTCACTTAGCCCATTGAAGAACTATTTGCTATTCACAGAAATAATTGCTGAACTGAAAAAAGATTTTCCCGAACTGAAAGCTATGATTATAGGAACAGGAGAACAGGAGCACTTAATAAAGGAGAAAATAAAATCGGAAGGATTGGAGAATACATTAGAGATGATTAGCTCAATACCTCATAGAGAGGTACTTGCATATATGAACAGGAGCAAAATATTGCTTCACACTTCTTCTTACGAGGGTCAGTCGACAGTAATTATGGAGGCGCTTGCTATGGGCTTGCATATAGTCTGTTTTGATGTGGGCAGGGTGGATAACGAAAAAATAATGGCATGTAAGGACAAAGATGAAATGCTAAGGCAGTTAAAGGCGTTATTATCGAAACAACTTGATTATAAAAAGGTAATCCCCTGCACATCGTTTGATACTGCTAATGCCTTTATAAGGCTTTATGGTATCTAGCATTTTATACCTGTTGTAACTCAGGATATTAACAACGCAACAAATAATGTTAGTAACAAAGTGCAACAAAAATTTACGCTTGCCGTACATACTACCGTGAACCCCTAAACAAGCTCATATGTTTATACAGGAAATACCTACTATAATAGAAAAGGAAAATATCTCAACTCTTCATTTCCCTTTACAAGAAGTTCTTAAATCGGCCCTAGAAATAGGCCAAAGAGTGGCCGACCTTCACCGTGGCTTCCTGCTGGGCAACATACATAAAGGAAAGGTGAAAATAATTTTTGAAGATGACGAAAGCGTTAAGCAGGTTGAGACAACCATTTGGGCGTTGACTGATACCAGGGTAATTCTTAAACAGGGCCTTGGAATACCCCTTTCACGTATACACAGGGTTATTACCTAGTACCTACCGGGTGTGGCATAAAGCGTGCGAAAATCCACACGAGCCATATAGCCAGGCTGAGTATACCAATGTAAAACATTCGCTTTCCTGAACTGCGTATTGAACTGTCGTAAACATAAATACTTTCACCATTCGGCAATGTCTTCTGCTGCGACATCATGTACCAGCCCATAAGTATACCCAGGAAGCCACCGCAGAAAGCCGAGATATATCCTATTGCTATCCAGAAACTACTGCCTGTCTCGGGTGTGCTTAACACCTCCATGCGTTTTGCCCACAAATCATCAAGCATGGCCTGGTTTATTACTTTTCCATGTTGCCTTAGTAATTGCTGAGCTATTAAATAATCTTCTTTGGTCCACTCATCGGGCTTTTCAAGCACTTCCATTAACTCATCTTCGGTAAGCGAATGCATATAATGGTCTGCCGGCAGGCTGGTTACGGCCTTTGCCGCTTCCTGTTCAAGAATAGCATCAACCACCTCAAACTGGCTTGGCAATAGCCTTACTTCAAGCTTGTTCGGATTATTGGTCGAGGCAAAAGTTGAGCCTATGTTGCTGTTGTAATTTGTGGTCTGGTATTCAATACCCTTTTGCTGTAATAGCTCCAGTAATGGTTCTGCTTCTTCAATTGAGAAGAATGTTTTGTAAACCAGGTATTCTTTTTCTTCTTCCATTTTTATATCTGATTTCAGGATAGATGAGACTGCTACACTCTTATTCCTATTACCAATATATCATCTAATTGTTCTTCTTTGCCCCGCCATTTCTCAATAAAAACACTTAATTCCTTTTTTTGCTCCGCCATGCTTTTGTTAGCTAATGCGCATATAAATTCTCTGAATCTCTTTGTAGAAAGCTTTTTTCCATCTGTCCCGCCAAACTGGTCGGCATAACCATCCGAGAACATATATATTGTATCTCCTTTGTTCAGTTCTATAGTGTGCGATTCAAATGTGGTATCTCCCTCCGTAAATCCACCTATTGATTTTTTATCCGGTTTTATTTCCTGTATTTCACTTGCCCCATTGCGTATAATCCATAATGGCCTGTTCGCCCCTGAATACTCTATTTTCATGCCATCTAAAAGGCACAAGGCTATGTCCATACCATCCCTGGTAGACCCCTCATTGTTTGATTGCTTCAGGGAAGTCCGTATACCATTATTCAATTCTTTAAGTATCTGTCCGCTGCTATTATTTTCTGCCACCGCCTCTCTTAGTTTTTCACTGCCAATCATACTCATAAGCGCGCCCGGTACGCCATGGCCCGTACAGTCGGCGGCAGCTATAACTGTCTTACTTTCTTTATCCTCTATAAAATAAAAATCTCCGCTTACAATGTCTTTGGGTTTAAATAATAAAAAGCTTTCCGGAAATCTTTTCTTTAATTCTTCTTTACCGGGTAATATGGCCCATTGTATGGTTTTAGCATAATTTATACTATCGGTTATCTGTGTATTCTTTTCTTCTATGATAGAAAATGCGGTTTCAATCTTTTTATTTTTTTCATCCAGTTCCAGGTTCACTCTTTGTTTTTGCAAATAGTTGCGATATGCAAAAATGGCAAACCCTAATACCAGCAGCAATATTCCGCTGATGAAGTAAATTATTATTTGCTGCCTGTGTTCCTTTTCTTTTTCTATGGCATCCTTCACATTCTGTTCAGCCTGTGCTGCTACCTGCTGTTTTTCAAACTCAAAATTCATTTCAGCCCTAATGCTCTTTTGCGTATTCTCCTTGTTATATATACTGTCTCGGGCATCTATATATGCTTTAAAGTGGTCAAGCGCCCTAAATCCATCTTTTTTCTTCTCATATATTTCACTCAGCAACTTTTCGCCATTCTGTATTTCGTCCAGCGCGCCTATTTCTTTTGCCAGTTCCAGTCCTTTTGTATCTATCTGCTCCGCGTCTTCATATTTGCCCATCCGTAGGTACAACTGGCCTATGCTGATGCAGGAAGATACAATTCCGAATTTATCATTGAAGGCCTGTTTAATTTCAAGCGCTTTTTTTATTTCTGCAAGCGCTGAATCGTACCTGCCCAGGGCGGAATAAACGTCGCCGATATTGTTGTAGGTTGAGGCCTCTCCCCGTTTATCCCCAAACTTGACCTTTATCGCCATTGATTTGTTAAAACATGCTAACGCACTATCGTAAATTTTCTTTTTGAAATATACCAGTCCTATATTATTTAATGATGTGGCAGTACCCTTTTCATCCCCGTTTTTTTGCTTTAATGCCAATCCTTTATAATAGTATTCAAGCGCCTTGTCATAATCTTTTATCATATTGTACGTAAGGCCAATATTATTCAGCACTATTGCCTGGCCGTGCTTGTCGCTTATTTTATCTACAATATCTAAAGCAAAAAAGTAATGCTCCAATGCCTTGGCAAAATTGCCTTCGAAATAGGCGTTTAATCCAAAATAAATACGGCTATATGCAATTCCCTTATTATAGTGCGCTTGCTGCGATAATGCAAGTGCAGCATTTGCAAGAGAATCAGATTTCATATAATTCGAGACATCTTGCTGCTGCCCGGATAGGAATAACAGGTCGTTTACTTTAAGGGAATCTGTTTTGCAGGTTTCCAGGTGGTGAGTTACAGAATCTATAGCTTTTGCAGCAGCTGCACTTTTAGTAGGCTGTGCCGAAGAAACTGAGATATAAAGAAAAATAAATAACGTAGATATAACTCGCATTACGTTTGATTCAATAGTAATTTATTAACGTTGTATCGTAGACATCAAATTTACGAAATGCCTCATTAGCGTTAAAGGTAATGCGATTATTCTGTCCAATTCCTTACAGAGACAAAAAAGCCTCCTATTCTTTGGTTTAGTATACGTAAATTACTATATTTGATTAATAGCATTAACCTATTTAACCTTTTAGCTTGAAAAAATATACTTCAAAAAAGAGTTTAAAACTTACTCTATCTGCTTGTGCAGTAACGTTTGCTGCACTTATTTTCATGCTAAATGCATGTACAAAAAGTAATAACCAGGGCAATTGCGGAAAAAATGGCAATATGAATAATGGCCCCAGTGCGGCTATGTTCCCTGCAGCAACTCAGGGCAGTGCCATAACACGAATTTTAACAGTTGCCAATATTCGCAGCTCATCTAATGGCGCGAGTGAGGTTATGTTCAATGAAAATCCGCAAATTCTTAATGTTCAGAACGCTACTATACTGGCAACCTTACAACAGGCTTTAAGCAGCCATGCCAAAGTGAAAGTAACTTTCAATCCATGGCAGGCAACTATAGAGCAGGTTAATGTACCTACCAACCAGGAAATAATAAATGCTGCTTTAGGGCCGGTACTTAGCAACCAGGGCAAATTAATTAAGGTTGACCCTAGTAACCTTAGTGACCTGGATGATGCAGAAAAATTAGGAATTTTAAATGATGCCCAGGGAGAAAATACACACGCAGCTATTACCAATATAATTCCAAATATGGCAACGGCCCAGACAATGTTCAACTACATAGCAAGGCAATGCTGCAAACTAAGCGGCCCTTACGATGTTGATTATTGTATCTCTTTCCAATATTGCGAAGATGGTTGTTATGCCCGTGCGCATAAAATGTGGTATATTATGAGTCATACATACCACTATGCTACACATAAGATATTTAGTTTTGCCCGTACAGGTAACGATGTTCTTTCTGTCGAGGCCGAAAAATGGGGCGGTTGCTGCATTAACTGGTGGTTTCACGTAACCATACTGGTAAGTATAAATACCCCGGGTGGAGTTAAAGCTTATGTATTTGATCCTGCCATGTTCGACCAACCGGTATTGTTATCTGCCTGGCTGCATGCACAGGAAAATCCTACATGTGCCGGTGGAAGTAACCCATTGGTTGATTTTATAAATTTACAACCCAATCCCTCGTATTGCCCTTCAGATTATACGGGACTGAACTTTAATACCGACCCATTATTCGCAAGCACCGACAGTACACTGGTGCATTACTCTCCATTGACTACTTGCCCGTAATAAATAGTATTCCTATATGAATAAACCCAACCTGCCGAAATGCCTGTTGGGTTTATTTTTTTATGTATACCTGTTTTATCCTGCAACTGCACAAAATCATAAAATCAAGAACGGTTCGGTAACAGATACTATGACAGTATTAAAAATACTAGCCATTGCAAAACAAGATACCGTGATAAGAGTAATTTTCCTGGCTTCTGAACGCATTTATAAACTGCCGGTAAAAGCAAAGCCTGTCTACTTAAAAAGGTTGAAATGGTCACTTGACAAGCATATTCCAGTGCCTGTACAACGAGCAAGGGAACAATCTGATGTTATATTAAGTGTAGGAAAAACAAAGAGAAAATAAAACTACTCCTTCACAACCAGTTTCCTGCTGAGCATGGCTCCTGCTCCGTCTTGTAGGGTAAGCATGTATACACCCGGTACAAGATAATCTACAGGTAATTCAACATTGCCATCTTTTACTGCAATCTCTTCCCTTCCGTACATGCGACCCTGCATATCATAAAGGGCAATCCAGACTGTTGGGTTCTTATTGCTTACTCCACTCAAGGTTATGCTTTCATGCGCCGGATTCGGGTAAACTGTAATGTTATTGTTTGCGGCGCTGATATTATTTACTGAATTAGGGTCGCTTACATAATTGTAATAATATACGGTAGTAAAGTTTGGAGTCGCGGGGAAAGCAGTGAAGTTATATTCAAAAGCCAGCAGGCTATCCGGGTTATTTACACTGTCATACTTTACAATATCCAGTGTGTATGGCACCCATTGGTTAGCCAGGCTATCGAAGGCTTGTATGTTAACAGTATCCGGAAGCCCAGACCCGTTTACATGCTTGGTCATATAAGTTATTGGAGCCCAATATTTATTTATAATATCATATTGGTATTCCTTCCATGAGGTGTGGTACATATATGCAGCCGTATATGCAAATGTATCGGTCACGTATGGAGTGAGGTTTGCACCATCATATTGCTTTTCATATAGATTCAGCAGCCTATGACTGCCATCGTAGAAATTAAAATACTGGTATTGCTCTATAAGCGGTTTTGTAAATGTTGTATCGGTCGGGTTAGAATAGCTATCAATTTCTATCAGGTCGTTTGAAATATTGTATGCATACAACGTTTTTGAAACCAGGTGCCATTTTCCACCGCTATATTCATAAATACTGTCCTTAGTAAGATTTCCCGCCGTATACGTAAAAAACTGTTTGTATGTACTGTCCGATTTACCTGCCTGGTAAGTAAATGCATAGCTACTTGTAATGCTATTAACGTTAAACTTATTGGTATATGTCATGTTCGGAATGAAACTCGAGTCGGCATACAATGCTGTATCGCTACTAACATTTTTATGAATGTCAAAATCCCTGAATTCTTCCTGGTAAAAGATATAACTAAGTGTGTTGGGGTCTACCGTCCAGTGATAATAAGCGCTGAACCAAACCATGGGACTGGTATGGTTACCCAGGTTATTGTTGAACATAGGCGTAGTGCTGTAAGGATAATTAAAGGGATATACCAATGCATTGTAATCGTAAATAGAAGTATCAATAGGGCCATACATTAGTTTTACAGAATCAATAAGTGAATCTCCCGTATTATCGCGGGTGCTTTGCGCCATAAGGCTTTCCATTTTACCCGACTTATTCTTAACATCCCGTTTTACCTGCTTTTGCAACATACCACTGACAAAAGTATGGTGTTGGTCTAGCTTAACGGGTATTTTTTTTGCCGCTTGCGCCAGTACTAAATTTGAAAATAAAATGGTAAGGGTGAAAGTAAATACTTGTTTCATCAATGGCTTGTTTATGTGCAACGGCCTATAATACTTATCAAATATATAAAAATGAAGTTATTATCCAAAGAAACTCTGCTCTATAATACCAAATAGAAAAGCCCCTGACTGTTACGTCAGGGGCTTTTTAACGTTGCCCGACCTGGGTTCGAACCAGGGCTCTTCTCCTCCAAAGGGAGACGTGTTGCCAGTTACACCATCGGGCAATCAAATAATGAACTTTTTCCAAAGGGAGCGCAAAGATAAAAAATATTTTGAGCCTCCAAACCCCTGCCATAGGCTCTATTATTTGCTAATTTCGCCCATATTCCTTCAAAAAGTATGACAAATGGCTCATTGCAGCAGCCGGGGCGGCGTTTTAGCTGGCTAAATAATTTACTGGGATGGGCCATTTTCCTCTTTTCTGCATGGGTTTATTGGTCAACTATTGAGCCTACGGCCAGTTTCTGGGATTGCAGCGAGTTTATATCAGTCGATTACAAATTGCAGATAGGCCACCCTCCCGGAGCCCCGTTTTTACAGCTTATAGCCCACCTGGTATCACTTTTAACCTTTGGCGATGTTCATAAGGTAGCCCCTTATATAAACCGGGTTTCAGCTACCTGCAGCGCCCTTACCATTATGTTCCTGTTCTGGACCATAACCTGGTTTGGAACCAAGCTGGTAAAGAAATCGGGTGAGGTTACCGAAGGCAAAATGTATGCCATTTTGGGCGCTGGGCTAATAGGCTCGCTGGCCTACACCTTTACCGATTCTTTTTGGTTTTCAGCCGTTGAGGGCGAGGTTTATGCCATGTCGTCCTGTTTTACAGCTATGGTTTTCTGGTGTATAACCAAGTGGGAAAGGGCAGATTCCTTTGCCACAAGGTGGATAGTGCTTACTTTTTATCTTATCGGGCTTTCCATTGGTGTTCACCTATTATGTCTACTTACTATACCTGCGGTAGTATTTGTCTATTATTTCAAGCGCTACCAGGAAGGGGTAACCTTAAAATGGTTCCCTTTATTCAGGAAGAGGCCCAAAGCTCAGGGGGCACTTATAACAAGCATAATTGCCGTTATGTTGCTTGGCTCTATACAAGCAATTATAATACCCGGCATATTACAACTGGCAACCCTGTTTGAGCTGTTTTTTGTCAATAGAATGGGCATGCACTTTGAATCGGGCACTGCCATTTATGGGTTATCTGTAACCCTGCTTATACTTATTGGTTTGTGGATAACAAAACACTATAAAAAACCGGGCTGGAATACGGCTATCCTCGCTTTTTCAATGCTGATTATAGGGTACTCTTCGTTCCTGATATTGGTAATACGTGCTAATGCCGATACGCCAATGAATGAGAATAACCCCAGCGATGCCATTAACCTTCATGCTTATTTAGGCCGGCAGCAATATGGCGACTGGCCATTAGTATACGGGCCATATTACAATTCCCCGCTTGATACTGCATTACCTTATAAAGATGGGGACCCTGAATATGCTAAAGATGAAAAATCGGGCAAGTATGTTGTAGTAAATGACATGAAGAAGGAAGTGCCCAATTACGATTCCCGCTTCTGTACCATTTTCCCACGCATGTATGATGGTAACGAAGGTCACCCCGGAGGTTATAAAAACTGGGGAGGTACCGATGTGGAAAAAGTTCCCTTTGTTGATGCAGGTAAAAAGAAAAGAATAATTGATAAACCCGCCTATTTCGATAACATACAATATTTTGTTCGGTATCAGATGGGTTTTATGTTCTGGAAATATTTTATGTGGAACTTTTGTGGCAGGCAGAACGATATACAGGGCTATGATAGTGATGATGCATTGCATGGCAACTGGATTACAGGTATTTCATTTATAGATGAAGCAATGGGCATACCAAGCAAGAATGTTCCTGCAGAATATACCAATAACAAAGCACGAAATGTAATGTATGGGCTGCCTTTATTGTTGGGATTATTGGGGTTTATTTATCAACTCAGGAAAGACAAGGCCAATGCATTGGTGGTAACAGTTTTCTTTTTCTTTACCGGGCTTGCTATAATACTGTACCTCAATCAAACTCCTTACCAACCCCGTGAAAGAGATTATTCCTATGTAGGGGCATTTTACGCTTTTGCTATATGGATTGGATTAGGGGTAATAGCAATTTTTGATCGGGTAAGTGTTTTCATTTCAAATAATCGTAATTCTAAATACATTGCTTTTGGCGCGACTGCCCTGTGTCTTGTAGTGCCTATTGTTATGGCTCATGCCGAATGGGATGACCATGACCGTTCTGGGCGATATACCTGCAGAGATATAGCCATTGACTTCCTGGAATCATGCCCGCCAAATGCTGTTTTATTTTGCAATGGCGATAATGACACCTTCCCCCTATGGTATGCACAGGAGGTTGAAGGCATTCGTACGGATGTGCGTGTGTGCAACCTTAGCCTGCTCTCTGCCGACTGGTACATCGACCAGATGAAAAGAAGGACTTATAAATCTGCCCCCTTGCCTATTACCCTGACACATGGACAGTATGTCGATGGCACACGAGATTATCTGCCGATACTTGAAACCACGCGTGATTATAGCGATTTAACTAAGACGATGGAATTCATTAAAAGCACTAATCATAACGATGAACTTGATTTGCATGATGGAAAATTCATGAACTATCTGCCCTCTAAAAACGTTGCATTGAAAGTTGATAAAGAACAGGTATTGAAAAATAATATTGTGCCTCAATCCCTTGCTGACAGTATTGTTTCTTCAATAGACTGGACCATACCCACAAGTTATGTGGGAAAGAACACCATGATAGTACTGGATATTTTAGCGCACGATGATTGGAGCCGCCCAATATGTTTTACTACTACCGCTGGCCCTGAAGCATATATAGGGTTAGAGAAATATCTGCAACTTGACGGATTAGTTTATGAACTAGTACCCTTAAGAAATCCTGATGTGAAGGAGGAGACAGATATAAGTATTGCCGCAGATGCCATGTATAATAATGTTATTCATAAATTCCGTTGGGGCAATATGGGTTCAGGAATTTATATAGATGAAAATATCCGCCGCATGGCATACCAGTTAAGAGATAAAACAGGGCTGCTTGCACAGAAACTTATAGACGAGCATAAAAATGATTCTGCACTACGGATCCTTAACCTATGCATTGATTCTATACCTGAAACCAGTTATGCCTACGATGACCCTATGGTTGTATTTGTCTATTGCTATTACGAGCTAGGCAAGTTTGACAAAGCAAATGCACTGAGTAAAGATATGTTCGATGAAGGAGAAAAGAAACTTCGTTACTTTAATACTCTTACAGGCGATTCGAAAAGTTATTACAGTTATGAGGGGCAACAAGTGCAATACACCTTACAAAAACTGGTATTAATGGCCAAAGGTTTTAGTCAGCAGAATTTAAATACTGACTATACCCAACGTATGGATGAGATGCTGAAAGAAGGCATTATTACAAAGCAATAAAAAAACCTCTCCGTTTCCCGTAAAGTGAAACGAAGAGGTTATAGTTGGGGCCGAAAGATTTATTTCAATAAATTGACAGCGCCTATGTAGTAGTGTTGCTGGTGAAAAATATCGGTTAAGTTAATTTTATAAACATAGGTGTCCTGTTGTGCAATGCCTGAACCGCCATTTGCGCGTCCGTCCCAGCCCTGGTACAAATCATAGGTTTCAAATATCATCATGCCCCAGCGGTCGAATATCTGCATGTGATAGTTAACTATTCCAATGCCCTTGCCGGTGAAGTAATCGTTTTCACCATCGCCATTAGGGGTAAATGCATTCGGAATATAGAAAGTAGATTCGGGAACTATCTCTACTGTATCAATCTTCATACCCGGGCAACCATAGCTGTTATTTGTAGTTAGTGTTACTACATATCTTCCGGTATCATGGTACATATGAACAGGGTTATGCGATGAAGTATAGTTTGCTTTTCCTCCGTCGCCAAAATCCCACTCCCATGTACTGGTATTGGTAGATTCATCGATGAAGGTGATTACAGGATTAGTAATCGGCGCTTGTTTAGGGTCGGCTGTGAAATCGGCTTTTGCAACAGGGTAAACAGTAACATCTGCATCGGCACTGGCTGTGCTCTTGCATCCTGCTTGTGAAGTTACTATCACGGTTACCGAATATGTTCCAGATTGGGTATAAGTAACCGATACCGGATTAGTATTACCAGTGCTGCCATCGCCAAAGTTCCATACATACGTATCGGCGCTATTTGCCCTATTCGTATCGTGATAGTTAAAGGTTACTTCACCGCACGATGCGCCATTCATATAAGGTATGCGTATTACAGGCAAAGGGTTTACTATTACGATTATGGTT
>JABDGY010000043.1 GCA_013285805.1 Bacteroidota bacterium
TTATAAAATAATGAGTAATAACATATTGATAGTATGAGGGTTTTACTACCTTTACATATATATGAGCAATAAACTCAGACACCCGGCTCTGTTTTTTTCTGTCATTCTTATTCTGATTCTTGGAAATGCAAATGCCCAGGACAAAATTTCTATACTTGCTACCGACAAGCTCATGATTACCGCTGATGCTTATGTAGTTAACGATACCCTGCCCTATATGATTCTGTGCCACGACATTAAATCGAGCAGGGGAGAATATAAAGACCTTGCACACCGCTTTACTAAACTGGGCTATAACTGCCTTGCAATTGATATGCGCATTGGCGCGGCTAAGAATGGCGTTGATAACGAAACTGCCGCCCTGGCGCAGGCCAAGCACTTTAAAGTAAAGCTCCTCGACCCGGAAATGGATATTGATGCCGCCATTAACTATTGTTTTACTAAGAGTCATAAAAAAGTGGTGTTGGTGGGTAGTGGTTATTCTGCTTCGCTGGTGCTTTTTATTGGTTCTACAAATACTAAAGTGGCTACTGTACTGGCTTTCAGCCCGGGTGAATTATTTGCAGGGCTGCTTGATACTAAAACTGCTTTTCCTAAATGCGCTATTCCTGTTTTTGTGGCCTCTTCAAGGGCCGAGGCCGAGGCAACTAAAAAATATGTAGCGGCTATACCGGCTGCTAAAATGGCCTTGTTCTCTCCCTCTACCGATGGCGCCCATGGCACCGATGCCTTGTTAAATACCACACCTGACCATCACGACTATTGGCTATCGATACTGATGTATATACGCCAGTTGCAAGGCGGTGGGTGATTTACTTCTTTAGTTTAGGGTTATTCTTGTGGCGGGTTTTGTCTCGTTTACCTTTCTTTTCAATATTTTCTACAAATGCTTTTTGCAGGTCGACACCGGTTTGGTTGGCTATGCATATAAGCACAAACATTACATCGGCCAATTCTTCGGCAAGGTCCTTTCCCTTATCTGATTTCTTAAACGACTGTTCCCCGTAAGTGCGGGATATTACTCTTGCCACTTCGCCTACTTCTTCGGTAAGCATGGCCATATTGGTAAGCACATTAAAATAACGTACTCCCTCTTTATTAATCCAGTTGTCTACAAACTTCTGGGCTTCTTTTATTGTCATATTACTGTTTATTTTTTGTATCAATTATAATAGTCACCGGGCCATCATTAACCAGGCTCACTTCCATGTGGGCGCCAAATTCTCCTGTTGCAACAGGCTTACCCAATTCCCTTTCAAGCATGCTTACAAATGTATTAAAAAGCGGCAATGCTTTCTCGGGCCTTGCTGCAAGCATGTATGATGGGCGGTTACCTTTTTGTGTGCTGGCATGCAGGGTAAACTGGCTCACTACAAGCATACCTCCATTCATATCTTTCACCGAAAGATTCATCTTGCCCTGCTCATCGCTGAATATACGCAGCCCGGCTATTTTAGGGCTCAGCCATGCCGCATCATCTTCAGTATCTGCTTCTTCAATGCCTGTTAGTATAAGCAGCCCAAGTTCACAGGCCCCAATTATTTTGCCCTCTACTTTTACTTCCGCTTTACTTACACGTTGAATGACTACTCGCATAACTTTTTATTTAATGGCACACGGATGAAACTGATTCGACGGATTTTCACAGATTTTATCCGTGCTAATCTGTATTATCCGTGTCATCAGTGTTCTATTGCCTAGAACAAAGATAATTGTTCATGCCCTTTGCGCTTGAAATTGCTTACATCAAATTCTAATTTAGGTGATTCGCCAATGTACCTTTTCACCGATATTTTAAATAACTGTCTGATAGATTCCGCTACATTTCCTTCACCCCGCATACGGGTTCCAAAGCGGGAATCATTCACTTGCCCGCCGTGGCAATCTTCTATCTGGTGCCATACTTTATCAGCCCTGTCGGGGTAATTCTTATCCAGCCAGTCGCGGAAAATTTCTGCTATCTGCCCGTTTAGCCTCACTATAGTATGCCCTGCCCGCTGTGCACCGTTTTCAGCTGCAGCTTTTATCACTTTAGGAACATCATAACTTGTCAGGTGCGGAATTATGGGTGCCACCATTACGCCACAAGGTATGCCGTTGGTGGATAACTGCCGCAGGACATTAAGTCTATTCCTATAAGTAACCGTCCTTGGCTCCAGTTTCATACGAACTTCTTCGTCTAGCGAAGTTATGGTTACCATTACATGCACCAGCTTTAGTTTTGCCATTTCGCGCAGTATATCAAGATCTCGCAATATCACAGCGTTCTTGGTTATCAGGCTCACCGGGTTGCGGTATTTTAAGCAAACCTCGAGCATGGCACGGGTAATTCTCAGTTTTCGCTCAATGGGCTGGTAGCAATCGGTATTGCCCGATAGCATAATGGGCACAGGCTCCCAGCTTGGTTTCTGAAAAAGCTCTTCCAGTAGTTGTGGCGCATTTTTCTTTATTAAAATCTTCTGTTCAAAATCCATCCCGGCGCTATAGCCCCAGTATTGGTGCGAATTACGGGCATAGCAGTAAAGACATCCATGTTCGCACCCCTGGTAAGGGTTCATAGAGTAGCCGGGCACGTCAGGGCTATCAGATTTGTTGACAATAGTTTTAGGAAACACCTCCAGGTAAGTGGTTTGCCTGTTTTCCAGAAGCGAGTCCTCATCTATCCCTTCCCAATGCTCCTGTACGTATGAAGTTTTAAAGAACCTGTTGGTAGGGTTTACCTGGGCTCCTCGCCCTGCAAAGTATTCTTTCTTTTCAGCGATTGTCATACTGTTGAAAGTCTATAAAGTAGAAAGCCGTAATTCATGGGTCATAGTTATTCTTTTGGTCAGATATCTGTCCTATACTGTCCATTTTTGTCCGTTTTCGGGTGACCACTTTTTTCAATTCATTGGCTTTCATTTTGTTGTAATTCCTGCGGACATGTCCATTTTGCACACAATTATCGGGACGGAACGCTGCGAAATTGAGCTGATTTATTAGTGACAAATTGTTCGGATAAAATTATCAGAAATGTCACTATTTGTCACTACCTGTCACTATATGTCACTATATGTCACCATTTTGGCTATTTTTTTATCAAAAAAAAATAAGGTCTCGTCCTGCTATAGGTTTATACATTTGGTTAATACTCTTGATTTTAGTTGTCATAGTTTAGTTTATAAAGTAGAAAGTTCATGAAGTTGCCCATCTTTAAAGTAGAAAGTCTGTAATTCTTAGTTCATAATTGTTTAATGCAAATATAAACAAAATATTTATTCGATGTAACATAATGCTAAATTACTTAGCAAAACAAAAATATTTTATCTTTGGTAAGCCTATTTAACAGCGATTAAATTGTGCATATTAAAATGAAAGCAAAACCCTACATAGTAGTTTCGTTTCTGGTACTCTTAGCCATAGCAGGATGCACTACCAAGAAGAACTATGTGGTGAAGATTATACCCATGCAGCTAACCGAAAGAAATTTATATGATGAAAAGGCTATTAATGATTATTTGTTCGATGCAGAAGAGCAGCAGCTCGATTCGTTAAAGAATAAGAGCAAGCGTCTGTTTCTGAAAGGTGTCGACCAGTTGGCAAATCATAAAAATTTTAAAGAGGCAATTACCTATTACAAGATGTCCCTATTAATATATCCTGATGCCAAGACCTATTATGAACTGGGGCTTGCATTAATGGCAAGTAATGAAACCAGCCAGGATGTTCAGGAGGAAGCTGTAAACGCTTTAGGTATGGCCGGATATTTGAAGTTTCAGCCTCAATCGCAATTATATTATAATACAGCCTGCGCAGAAAACCTTGCATTTAAGGCTGATCCGGATACGAATGGAGGCGGGTATCCTGAAAATGTGGTAAAGGATTTACAGCGTGCGTATGAAGCAGGATTTAACGATACAAATATGGTAAAGCATGACAGCCGGATTAACTCTGTGTTAAACAAAACCCAGTATAAAAGTATGCTTAGCGATTTGGCTCAGAAAAAGATAAGCAATATGCATCTAAGCTATTTCAGGCAATATGCAAGAGCGTTTCCTGTTTTGAAGCAGCCGTTTGAGGTTAGCCGTGAGAATGTGGCCATGGGAGAATATACAAATGAGATTAGTTACGACTTTGCCAAATTTGTGCCGCAAATGGAAAACACCGAGTTCGGCCGAATGGTGTCGAACGATTTTTATTACGTGGGGAAGGTAGCAGAGACACCGCGTTATGTAGCCATTCTATATTATTCATCAGAATTTGAAGGGGGAGAAATGCAGCCCACATATACATTCCTTGTTACCTACGACACAACCGGCGCTATAATTTCAAGCCGTATTTTTTCAGCCCAATTTACAATGGAGAAAATAAGGGCAGGAAAAATAGAGAACAATAAAATTACACTTACCGATTATAAAAGAACGTGGCAGTTTAAATCAGACAGTGTTTCATACTGGCAGAATAAGGTTACCAATTATGAACAAACACAGGTTGCCACATTTGCTATTAACGATTCAGGAAGGATTGTTAAAGAAACTGTACCTGTTAATTATAGCGATTCAGGTAGTGTTGTATCCAATAATATTAAGTAGCTGATTGATGCGGATGCTGACAAAATACATAACTGTAATTGCAATGCTTATCTATATCAGCTCATGCACCCGAAGCATTGAAACTATCGTGGTAAGGGTTCCCGCTTTGCGAGCCAGTTCCATTTTAATGCCAGATTCAGTATATAATTATCTAAAAAAATATGGGGATACACATAAAGTAGTGGCCGATTATTATTTGAATAAAGGGAAAGAGTTGCAGCAGACCAACCTGCAGAAAGCCATTTATTATGTAAAAAGGTCAATTTCACTTAACCCAACCAAGGATAAGTACATTGAACTTATAGAACTGATGAGCCAAGATACTGGCGTAGGTCAATACTCTCCTGGTTTCTCTGATATATACAGACTGTATACCCTGCTTATTGATACATATAGTGCTAATCTTGATGGAAAAACACGGAAGGAGGCGTATCTTTTCGGCAAACCAGATAAGAGAATTATATGTGATTACCTTGTATTTAACGCTCAGTATGGTGGTTCAATTTTTGGCGAGCCCGGGTTTAAAGAATTTATAACCGACAGCCTTCATTTAAGCCTTTCGGACTTAAAAAAGGAAGTATTGAGCGATAGGCGCCTTAAGTTTGATACAAATAGCGAGGCGTATAAGGACATTGTCATACAGTTTTTATCGGATGCTGAAACTGAGGCATACCTTGAAAAACCTTCTACTTTCCTTGGCTTTATTAAGGGTATTAAGGATACATCGGCTGTTTTTGAAATTAATAAGTACAGTGTTCAGCAGTTTGACTATTCTGATTTTAATGGTCAAAAGAATTTTGGCTGGTGGGAAAATGGTTATGTACCTATAACCTACCTCTATGCCCGTTATGTACCTGAAGGAAAGAAGAACAATGACTGGAGGGTTCCATATAACTTTGAACATGTAGTTTGGATAAATGATTCAATAGTAGCTTTGATTTATTCGGTAGATTTTTCAGTTACTGCCTGCCCAAAGGATATGAGAGATATACATCATGAGATTGTAACTTATAACAAGAAGGGTAAGATTATAGCAAACGATATGATAGCTTTCCAGGACGGTGACGGATTAGCGACTATGAAGTTTAACCATGGCAGGTATATAGTTACCAACTACAAAAGATATTGGGAGAAACCGTACGATAAAAGCGATTTTGATAATAATATTGACCGGGTTGAAATGCAGGGTGAAGAAGGCTACCAGGTAAAGCCCGACGGAACGCTTGAAAAGCTGCCTGTGCCCGCGATGTGAACCATTAAGCAAGGCGTTACGCCTCGCGATTGGAAGCCGGAAAATAAAGTTTGGGTAAAGGATAATATAATACTGACGCTTACGTTGCCTTGCATTCGCTTTTAAATTGGTTATATTTGATAAGTCTATCTTATCTCCATGATAAACGCACTCAAATAAACTTTTACAAAATGAAAACCGGGTATTACACAGTAGCTACACTGTTGTTGCTTATCGCCTTAGGCAGCTGCAAGCCAAAACTTAAGTACGATATGAAAATTAACCTGACCAGGTTAACCAATGACAACATTTACGATGAAAAACTGGTCGGTGATGCAATTTTCGATGCCCATGAACTGAAAGTAGATTCGCTGAAGAACAGGAGCAGCAAACTCTTTTTACAAGGGGTAGACTTATATAAGAATAAGAAAAAACCTGATTCGGCTGTGGCAGTGCTTAAGCAATCGCTGCTTGTTTTCCCGCAGGTAGATACCTATTATGAAATAGCCGATGCCTTAATGGCTATGCAGGCCGATGCCAAAGGCAATGATAAAAAAGCCATACTCAGGGAAGCCCTTGAAGCATATAATGTGGCGGCATACCTGCACTATAAACCGGCATCGTTCCTATACTATAATATGGCCTGTGCCGAAAACCTGTTAGGTGATGACGATAGCGCAAGGGGAGTTGAGAAGATATCGATGCATTTAAACCGTGCGGCATCTGACCTCCGCAACGCCTTTATGAATGGCTTTAACGATACTGCCATGATGCAGGCCGATACGCGCATTAATTCCATAATGAAGACCGATGCCTATAAACAGATGATAGCGGAATTGAATGCCCAGAAAAAACCGGACAGCAGACCTGAAACCGTATTTGATTTATATAAGGACCTGTACCCAACTATTCAGCAGCCGTTTGCCATTACACTTGATAAAATTGAGATGACGGAATATAAAACAGATATAAGTTTTGAATTTGCCAAATTCATACCTGAAATGGAAAATACTTCATTCGGACGAGACGTATCGCACGATTATTATGTTGTAGGTAAGTTGGCTGAAACACCTCTATATACAGCTGTAATATTCACATCGACAGAACTTACCGGCGATGGAGGGTATGATATTGAGCCTGTTTATACAAAACTGGTAACCTATACGCCGGAAGGAAACATAATTGACAGCAGGCTTATTTCATGCCGCTGTACTGAAGATAAGGCTAAGACAGTAAAGATTGAAAACAATATAATTACATCGGAGGAATATAAAACGGTTTGGAAATATTCTTCCCAGGAAATGGATAGCATGCTTAACCAGGATGGGGCTACTTATCCGCAGAATAAGGTAGTTAAAAGTGAATTGCTGGGTAAAGAGGTTTATAAGCTAACCGATATAGGCAAAATTGTGGAAGCCGGTGACTCAGTTAAAGTTGCTTACAGGTAAACCATTCAAATATAAAAGCATGAAAACCGGGTATGGAATAATGAGTGTTGTTGCGCTATGCTTTTTAATGGCATGCCAGCCGCATGAAAAGACAATAACCGTGCATATTACCCCTATAAGGGCCAGCGCGCTTTATAACCCTGACGAAGTGTACAGGTATATGCAAACATATAAAGACTCTAACAAAATCCTTGCAGAACAATACTATGAGAAAGGGAGGCAGATGTATTTTAAAAATCCTGAGGAGGCCACTTATTATTTCAAGCGCTCGCTAAGCCTTCATCCCGACCGTGCGCATTATATAGAACTGGGCGAGTTGCTGAACCTGCAAAAGAATTATGAGGAAATGAATGAGCTCTATCGCATGCTGATGTTCCGCTTTGCCAATCCCGACACTAAAACACCCATTTACATTTTTGGTAAACCTTCTGAGACAGAAGTAGAGAATTATGTGGTTACTAATATATTAGTCTATAATACGGTATGGAACAATTTGGGTGAGCAACTGGCCCTGACAGATAGCCTCGGCTATAAAATGAATGATATAAAGGAAAGCATAATGAGTGATGGCAGGATTAAATTATCGAAGCCTACGGCAGAAAACCGCAATGTATTATGGGGTTTCCTTACACAGGATGAGAAAATGGAATATTATAAAGATGAGTCCTTACCTGATTACTATGCGAAGCATTTGAATGACACAACCACAACATTTGATATTAATGAAAATGATGTAAGGCAATTTGTTTACCAATACGGTGATATGGAAGGGCATGATTACAATGATAATATTTTTGGTGGTTACGATAATTTCGTTCCTGATACCGTTAAGAATTACTTCGAGAAAAATTACGAAAGACATTATAAAGTTAATGACTCCATTGAAGTATTGATTTATGCTGTAGATACATCAGCTACGGCCTGCCCTAAGGATATGCGATGTATTTACCATGTACTCGAAGTATATTACAATGGCTCCTATTGGAATATAATTGCAACTAAAGTCATTGCCGTGCAGTCGGGTGAGCAGTTGGCTACTGTAAAGTTCAATCACAATCAGTTCACTATTACTCATTATAAAAGATACTGGGAGAAACCATTTAACAAAGATGATTTCGACAACCACCTGAAGAAGGTTGAACAGACGGGAGAAGAAAGTTTTATGATTACTCCCCGGGGCAAAATAAAAAAGGTTTCAAACCCTGCCGGGGACAAGGCTACCTCTTAATTTCCACTTGCGAATAAGCAGTTCGGCCACTATAACATTGGGTATCCAGCTTAGCCATGTAATAAAGCAATACATATCGGTTGAGTGCATGTGTATAAAGTGTGGCAGTATAAAAACATATAGCCGGAATGTTATGGCGGTAAGTGTAAGCGCGTAACTGCGGTACATAAAGGCAATATGCTGTTTGAATTTCTTCTCTCTCGCGTTTTTATAAGCAAGAAACGTTACTATCCACCAAAGCGTGGCTGTAATAACAAATGATATTTTTGCTGACAGCCCGCCATTGGCAAAAAGAGCCATAACAAAACCTCCCGGCGCACTGAAAACAAGCACAAGTAATACATAGAACTTACCAAGTTGCCTGTGCAATTTTGGCCTTTTACGGAGTATGGGTTTTACGAACTGCAGTGTGCCTGCCAGTAAAACGAAAGTGCTTGTAGCAATATGTATATAGAATGCCTGTCTCCAGATGGATAAATGTATTATGGCTTGCTTGGTAAGCAGGAAATCAATATCGGTGCGGAATGAGAAATAGGGAATGGTAATGCGGGCCATGAGGTAAACAAAAAAGAGCATTATTGCCACCAGCAATGTGCCGAAAATATTCTTTATAAGACTTTTGTTTTTCACTTGTATCTCTTTTCCTCGCTGGCTTCATTGTGGAAAATGCTGAGGTAACTCTCGTAACGCGATAGTGCAATCTCTCCTTCTTCCACTGCTTTAATAACGGCACAACCTGGCTCATTGATATGCATGCAGCTGTTAAATTTACAGTTGGCACGGAAATGGTTCATTTCCCTGAAATATTGCGACAGTTCATACTTGGTAATATCGGCAATGCCGAACTCCTGTATACCGGGAGTATCAATTAAAAATCCTCCTGCGGGTAGTGGAAGCATTTCTGAAAAGGTAGTGGTATGTATGCCCTTCTGGTGAGCATCGGATATAGCGCCGATTTTACGGTTAAGGCCAGGTATAAGCAGGTTTATTAGTGTCGATTTACCCGTGCCCGACATGCCGCAAAGCAGGGTTACTTTGTTCTTACACAATTTTTGTAAAGCGGGTTCGTCTTTATCGTTTAGTAACGAAACCGAAATGCAATCGTACCCCAGCGTGTCATATATATCCATACGCTCTTCTACTTCGGCACGCTCTTCTTCATTATATATATCGGCCTTGTTGAAAATAAGGCAGGCGTTAATACCGTAGGCCTCGGCGGTGGTTAATATGCGGTCGACAAAAGTGTTATGAGTTTTGGGATGACTTATAGTTACCAGGATAAATACCTCGTCGATGTTAGACGCGATTATCTGGTATTGCTTCGATAACTTTTTCGACTGGCGGATAATATAGTTTTTGCGCTGCTTTACTTCTGTAATTACATTGTCTTCGGTAGAAGAAGTACTGACAAGTACACGGTCGCCCACAACAACGGGGTTGGTGGTAGATATATCTTTGGTGCGCATGGTACCTTTAAGGGTGCATTGTAGTTCACCCTTGTCGGTCAGCACATTATATACCTGCCCTAATGCTTTTAATACCAATCCCTCCTGCTGCATTCTTTATCAAATTGTTAATTCAAACCTAAAACAGATTTCCTATAGAATTTATCCTAATCTTCGCCCGCCGAAAAAATGTTGCTAATTCAAATATCCTGAATAGTTTTGTAAAATTACACCTATATAAATCATCCTGTTATGAAAAAGAGTTTTTTTATTGCAACCTGCCTTATTGCAACAACAGCATTTACAGTGTTAAATGCACAATCGAAGTACAAAATAGCTGATAAAATACACCTGGATGGCGATGCCGGCTGGGATTATTGCGCGGTTGATGAGGCTGCTAACCGTCTATATGTATCACACGGCACCATGGTTCAGGTGGTTGATTTGAGCACCAACAAAATAGTTGGTACTATTGCCGATACCAAGGGTGTACATGGCATTGCTATAGCCAATGACCTTAACAAAGGATTTATAAGTGATGGGAAAGATTCAGCTGTTACTATATTCGATTTAAGTACACTGGCTACTATCACCAAGGTAACTATTACGGGGCAAAACCCCGATGCCATAACCTACGAGCCTGTTACCCATAGAGTATTTACATTTAATGGACATAGCAGCAACTCTACAGTTATAGATGCTAAAACCAATGCGGTTATTGGTACAATTGCTTTGCCAGGCAAACCTGAATTTGCAGTAGCTGACGGTATGGGCAAACTATTTTTTAACCTGGAAGAGAAGAACATGATTTGCTCGATAGATGCATCTACCATGAAAGTAGGCGACAGCTGGAACCTTGCTCCCGGTGATGGCCCCAGCGGTTTAGCAATGGATACCAAAACCCGCAGGCTTTTTTCAGTATGCGATAATAAACTGATGGTGGTAGTAAATGCCGACAATGGCAAAGTAGTTACTACAGTTGCTACAGGAGACAGAACCGATGCTGCGGGATTCGACAGTGGCATGAACATAGTGTATAGCTCAAACGGCGATGGTACATTAACTGCCATTAAGGAAGAAAACGCAGATAAATACACCATTATAGAAAATGTGGCTACCCAAAAGGGTGCACGTACCTGTGCTGTTAACAGTAAGACACATCATATTTATCTGCCATGCGCCGAGTATGGCGATACCCCAGCTCCTACAAAAGATAAGCCACATCCTAAGCCAAGCATTAAACCCGGTAGCTTTATGATACTGGACATTGCGCCTATACAATAATATAAATAAACTAAATTAGGGGAATGAAAAAGTTGTTTTTCATTTCCCTTTTTGCTTTTATTACCTACTTCTGTTTAGGACAGAAGGATACGAGCATGAAGGTATTTGATGCCCCGCAACCATACAATCCTGTTGATTCCATTCAGTTGAGCGATACAACAGAATTAAATTATTGTGATTGCCATGGTTTAAAGGATCATTTCCGTAACTATGATAAATGGAACTTATATACTAAAGACAAGAAAATATCAAAGTGCGGTTACTTCCTCCACGGTATATTAGTGCTAGGCTTTCATTATGTATACTCAGATAGCGACGACGTAATTCGCATGGAGAAGATATTTAAGGGTAAGAAAATAGGAGAGTGCGAAATACGGGTAAAGGAATAAATAGTATTCCCACCAGTAAGCTTTTAGGAAGGTGTAATAGGGTTTATTTACTTGGGCACGCGAATATTTTCCAACCCACATGGGTCTTCCTTAGAACATAGAAATACCATGAAATTCTACCCTGAGGTCTTTCCCGTTCGTTTCCAATGTTAATACCTCCAAAGACCAAGTAGTCATTATCAGTGTAATATTTGGGAGTACGTTCAGTTTCCCTCAAAATAAACTTTAATAGCCCACCTTTTTCTTTCCAAGTATTATCTACTAGTCTTATTGTGGCTGTATCTGTAAACTCCTTTTTTGTAAACACAACTACATCGTAATGTTTTATGTAGTCATTATATATTGAATCACTATTTCCTTTAAAGTCAATACGTAAATCAGTGCATATAGTAGAAGTATCACCCCTTACATCTTTTCTCAATATTATAGTATCACCGGTTTTGTTTGATTTATATCCAAATAATCCTATCATTTTTATTGTATCGCAATAGTATTTCATATATCCCTTGCAATCCTTGTTCATTAATGTTTTTATTATTTGAAGGAAAGCCTTTTTAGCTTCCTCTTTTGATGGTTGTTGAGCAAAGCAAGGGAAGCTAGAGAGACAAAACAGAATGAGTAGTATTTTCTTCATCGTAGTGGTAACTTTACAATGCAGACGTCCAGTTCAACCTGTCTGAAGCAGGGAACTGCCAGGGAGCGCCGTTGTTCTCAATATTGTTGAGCATAAGAGCCAATTCCTGCGGCTGGGCCGATTGCTCCATTACCAAAAACCTGCGCAGGTCAACAATAATAGAAAGCGGGTCAATATCTACGGGGCATTCCTGCACACATGCGTTGCACGATGTGCATGCCCAAACTTCTTCGGCGGTTATATAGTTAAAGAGCAATGATTTTCCATCATCCACAAACTTGCCATTCTTGTCAATGTTCTTTCCCACTTCCTCCATGCGGTCGCGGGTGTCCATCATTATTTTGCGTGGGGAAAGCATTTTACCTGTTTGGTTGGCAGGGCAGCTCGATGTGCATCTTCCACACTCGGTACATGAATAGGCATTCATCAGTTGTACGGTGTTCAGGTCAAAAATATCTTTTGCGCCAAAGCGTTCTGGAGCAGCAGGTGTTTCAGCAGGCGGGGCCGCGCTGGGGTCGAGCATCAGTTTTATTTCGCGGGTTACCGATGCCAGGTTTGTAAACTGTCCTTTAGGATTTAGGTTTGAATAATATACATTGGGAAATGCCAGCAGAATATGAAAATGCTTGGAATAGGGCACATAGTTAAGGAAAGCCAGTATACCTATAATGTGGAACCACCAGCAGAAATGTTCGATAAATTCCAATGTGCCCATTGAAGAACCGCTGAGCATGCCGGTAAGTAAATTGCTGATTGGGAAACCGCTGTACGCCGCATTAGCCGACCGCTGAATAAGGGTATCGGAAGCATCTAATGTAAGGAAGGCGCACATCAATGCAATTTCGGTAATGAGGATGATATTGGCATCGGTGCGGGGCCAGCTGGTCATTTCTTTGCTCCAGAAACGCTTTAGTTTGCCAATGTTGCGGCGGATTAAAAATATGGCGCAGGCAACCATTACGCCTACCGCTAAGTATTCAAAGGCCGTGATAAGGAACCCATAAAACGGCAGGAATGAAAGCACCCGGTGCGTTCCGGCAACACCGTCGATAAGTATTTCAAGCACCTCAATATTTATGATGATGAAGCCTGCATACACCAATATGTGCAGCACGCCTGCAAAAGGACGCGTTACCATTTTCGATTGGCCAATGGCCACCAGCAGCATGGTTTTCCAACGCTCGCCGGGGCGGTCGCTGCGGTCAATTACTTTGCCTAAATGAATGTTGCGGCTTATTTTGCGGACGGCACGGGTAAAGAAAACTATCGCAGCTAAAAGAACAACTGAGAATATGATTTGAGATATCATAGTATTCTTCTATTTAATTATAAATGGAACGCAGATAACGCTGATTCAGTAAGATTTTCACTGATATGGAATGTAGTATCATAATAATCATATATAGTCTGCGTCATCAGCGGTCTATTGTATTTATTCTTTTTTACCTCCCCCGAAAACAGAGAAATGAACATAACGTTTGGGGTGCGCTTTCATATCTTCAAGCAAGGCATTCAGCGATGCCGACGATGAACTCAACCTTCTGTAAAGTGTAGTATCGTTAACCAGTAATCCCAACGAACCTTGCCCCTTGTTTATTTTTTCAAACGACTTCGATACATAGTACAATGCACTGTCGGCGTTTGAAATAGTTTCTTTTAGTTTCGATTTGGCAATGGTGTCTGTTATACTGCTCAGGTTATTAATGGCATTGCCTAGTTGCTTGCTATTCTTCGCCAGGGCGGTAGCTATGTCATCAACCTTAGCCAGTATATCGCTCACGCGCGATTTCTGGTTCGACATTAAAGTATCAACACTGGCCGAAGTAGATTCAAAATGCTTGAGCGATATTGTTATACTTTCAATGCTCTTCGACAGGTTCGAACGGGTATTCTTATCAAATACGCTTTGTACAATTGTAAGGGTCGAATCTATAGATTCAATCAGGTTCTCTGTCTTTTTCTTTAACGGAGAAAGCTCTTCATCTACTTCATCTTTAAAGCTTTTATCGGTGACCGCGGCAAGGGTATCGCCTTCATCGGCATAGCTGGTTCCGGTGCCAAGGTCAATTTGTATGGCTTTCGAGCCCAGCAGGTCGGCGCTTATAATATGGGCAATGGAATTTTTAGGAATTTTAACCTGGTTATTGGTAATAAGCATGGTAACAATAATCCTGCCCGACGCATCGGGCCTTAGGTCTATATGCTGCACCTCGCCTACCTGGAAACCATTGACCAGCACAAAGTTCGATGGTACCAGCCCCGAAGTGTTGGTATATACAGCATATACTTTCTTAGTGTGGGTAAATACGTTAATTCCCTTCAGGTAATTCAGCCCGAAGAAAAGCAGGCATATAGCCACTAGCACCACTACCCCTATTTTTACCTCTCTCCTTATCTTCACAATTCTGTTTGTTGGCTACAAAAGTAACTATTATGTGGAATATTTAGGTTTTTTGGGCGTTTGCTGTCGATTCAGTCAGCATCCCGGCAATTGCATAATTTATCTGTGAATCTGTGGCAATGTTCAAATAGCATAAAAAAACAATAAGGTATCAATAAAATAACAATGCATAAACAATGGAATTATCAATAAAAAGCCATTGATATTGAATTTGCAAGTGGCTGAAAACCAATAATAATTATTGATAGTAACAATGATTTTCGATGGATAACAATAAAGGGGGGTGGGTAACACTTTTTGGGTTTTGTTACCCATCAACTTATTGATTTCCAGTGTTATCGTTTCAAATTTTTGTTACCCACCCCCCTGCTTATATAAGCAGTTATTTGGACCCCTCTTTTGAAATCATTTTCAAGGGTTTAGCACCTGTAACACCGCTTGCTGACTTAACAAATTCTTCCAATTGTGCCAGGTTTTCGGCAGAAAGGCTTTCAACCATATCTTCGGTAAACATTAGCCCGTTTACCTGTATGGCATTAATGCCGTTTACCAGGTTAGTATTTGTTACCGTGCCCTTAGCTTGTATGGCGCCCATAAGTTCCAGGTAAAGGCGGGCGGCTTTTAAATCGCCGAATATAGCTTTACGGCACAGGCGTGTTACAACCTCCTCAATCATAAACCTGTTTACATGGCCCGATACTTTTTGCACAGGCTTAAATTCGGCTTTGTGCAAGTGCTCGTAAACAGTTTTCCGGCTAAGCTCAGATGTACGCGCAATATTACTTACCGTGGCTTTTATTTCTTTCCTGAGCAGGTAGTGTATGGCCGTGGTAATTTTTTCATTGTTTTCTTCCCAAATAAGCTCTTTGCGCTCTTCTTCGCTTATTTCTATCGGGCTCTGTTCATTGCTGTTTTCTGTGTCCATTTTATTAGTGGATTTAGTATATTATTTACTACAACAGATAACGCATAGTTTATCGTTCATCGTTTATAGTTACACGAATTTAGACAAAATGTTTACTATAGTTAATTAAATTGTGTATTAGTTTTCAACACCCCCCTAGTTTAGTATACTTAATTGCCCATAGGGGTGCCTATGGCATAAATTAAATAATTAAGCAAGCCCTAATCACAGATTAGCGCCTACGGTGTAATAACAAGAAAATACTATTTAATTATCCTTTATCCAAAACACTGAGAATCTCATCGAAGGGTAAAAACTAATACAACTATACAATTAAAACCCTACTGATGCTTCAACCATGTAGCCATTAAATTGGCCGCCATTAAGGATATTTGTACCCGGATAATTCAAATAGGTTTGCATTACATATTCTGCTTTAAGCATAATGTTTTTAGTAACAAACCAACCCAGTGAGCCTGCCTCCCTGTTAATTGTTATTGCATTCGGGTCGCCAAGCATAGTGGCGGTTACTGAGTTATAACGTACACCTATCCAGAAGTTTTCTTTGTGTGCAGGGAACCTGTAAATTAAATCGGCTGCATATTGTGTTGCCTGGCGGGTAGCAGTTTCAGTAATGGTTCTCCCCTGGGCTATTTCATAGGTACCAAAGAACTGGAGTCCTTTAAATTTCAGAAACAAATTGCCCATAAAAGTATTAACCTGTTCGCTAAAACCAGGGTTATACCTTCCTGAAAACGGATTATAATCATTTGCATCATTTAATGTAGTGCCATTGGCAATGCTCTGACTTGACATTACATCAAAGTAATGAGAGCCTGTACGGTCGCCACCAAATAAAGTATTACTGTTTGCGCTCTTCACTGAGTATACCGAACCGCTTATCCTAAATCTGAAATTATTACTTAATTGTTTGTCGTACCCTATTTTGCCATGGAAAGCAGGCGAATAATAATTAACCTGTTTCGTTGCCGAATCAATTTTAACAGGTGCAATAACTGTAGGATCAAGCTCCCCGTTTGTCATTCCACCCATGATGAATAAACCGCTTTTAGAATGATAATATACTTCGCCGCCTATTTCAGTAGCAAATTCATCCATAATATAGTTCTCTATAAATGGGTTGTAAATGGTATTACCTCCGTCTGAACGCTGGTAATGCTGGTCGCCATAATCTACATCAAATTGCCCTACCTTAATTGTAATACTTTTCATAATCCTGTTAATGAATTCACTATTCAGGAAGAGCAGCTTATCAAACTGCATATATCCGCCCTTTACCCACGCATCCTCATGATGCCTTGATGACAGGTATACGGTAAGATTCACTCGTATGCCATCAGCTAGCTGAGCGTCAAGATTCAAATTAGCCATAGCCAGATCGAACCCCGGCATTATTGGCTCAAGGGTATTAACGTTTCCCATAAAACCTGTTTGTGTTACAGGCGAAGCAGTGTTTTTTTCACTCAGGCCCTGGAAGGTCTGTTCAAAATTTCCACCAACCTTCACTTTCAATTTATGAAATTGGGTCGTATCCGTCTTGGTAGTTTCAAAAACATAAAGGCCGCTCATATTATCAGGGCGATAATATTGCATTTGTTGCTGTGCATTTACCGAAATGCTGATAGTTGCCAAAGCAATTATGAATTGTGCAATAAGGTGTATAGATTTGATCATGATTTGTTTTTAGATTATTACTGAGTTGATATTTTAAAATTGGTTTTAAAGCTTATGGTGAGTATATTTCCTGTTTTAAGTGCACCAAAAAGCGCTGTAGGCGGGCTAATACCGTAGTCGCTCATCTTTATGGTTTGAGAGCCCTCAAAAGCAAGTGTTTCATGTCCCTGCATCGATACCTTTACTTGCATATCGATAGGATTGGTTATGCCCGCAATAGTCAGTTTGCCTTTTGCGGAAATGGCCTTAGCGGCTGAATTTCCCTGGATTGATTTAAGAGGGGTGCTTAATGCAAAAACAATTTCAGGATCAGCATCTGCTTTTAATGCCTTATAGGTATTATTATTCATTGTGGATCCTTCTGTACTTTTAATGGAAAGCACTTCCATTTTTATGGTGATTGTATTTAAATCAAAACTTCCGTCACTATTCCAGTTTACTATACCTGCACCTGTTACAGTTCCAACAGTTTCGTCCCAATCGTGAAGGTTAGACGTGCCATGAATTGTAACAGTATAATCTTTAGCCAGGGTATAGCTATTACTGACAAGTGTGGTGGCGCTAATAAACATTACGGCGCCAACAACCAACAAATTTATTTTTAAGGGGTTCATATTCTTTATCATTTTATTAATTTACGGATTCACTTTCTCAAAAACGAGCCCTGCTATTATTCCCTGAACTACTGCAAGCACAAACCAGGTAGTAACAAGTGCGAGTGATACATTCATTGCACTATATATCATCCACATAATCGGGAATACGGCAATAACTGCATACATTATACCAAACTCAATGCCGCGCGGAATAAACGAACCGGTTAAAATTTTCCGTACCCTGACCCAGAAAAAAGAAAGCGCCAGACTTATTATGAA
>JABDGY010000044.1 GCA_013285805.1 Bacteroidota bacterium
CTGAAAAGAGCCTGTTAAGGCCGCGCCGTAAAAAGGGCGGACGTAACAACTCAGGTAAAATGACCATGAGGTATATTGGTGGCGGACACAAACAAAGGTTCAGGGAAATAGATTTTAAAAGGGATAAGTTCGATATTCCTGCTACTGTGCAGACTATCGAGTACGATCCGAACCGTACCGCACGTATTGCGCTTCTTTTCTATGCTGATGGCGAAAAGAGATACATTATTGCTCCTCAAGGCTTAAAAGTAGGACAGAAGATATTGTCTGGCGAAAAAGTTGCTCCTAACGTAGGGAATGCCCTTAAATTAGGCGATATGCCATTGGGTACTACCGTTCACAATATTGAACTCCGTCCGGGCCAGGGTGCTAAAATGGCGCGCAGCGCAGGTTCTTATGCACAGCTTTCAGCCCGTGATGGCAGCTATGTGATTTTAAAAATGCCTTCAGGCGAAACCCGTATGATACTTGCCGCTTGCATGGCAACTGTAGGTTCAGTTTCAAACCCTGACCACAGTCTTGAAATACACGGTAAAGCAGGCCGCCGCAGGTGGCTGGGCCGCAGGCCAAGGAATCGTGGTGTATCAATGAATCCTGTGGATCACCCAATGGGCGGTGGTGAAGGTAAGGCTTCAGGCGGCCACCCACGTTCAAGGAAGGGTATACCGGCTAAGGGTTACAAAACACGTAAGCCTAAGAGGTCGACCAGTAAGTTTATAATTGAAAGAAGGAAGAAATAACCAAATTATCAAATAAAAAATGGCACGTTCAGTAAAAAAAGGATATTTTGTAGATGCTAAGCTCGAGGAAAAGGTAGCTGAGATGAACAAAGGTGGCAAGAAGACAGTTATCAAAACCTGGTCTCGCCGCAGCACTATTACTCCTGATTTCGTAGGTAACACCTTCGCTGTGCATAACGGTCACAAGTTTATACCAGTGTATTGCAACGAAAACATGGTGGGCCATAAATTAGGCGAATTTGCACCTACACGTACTTACAGGGGCCATGCCGGTCACCGTAAAGCTGATGCTGCACCTGCTTCAGCCTAATTTTAATTAACGAAGAATAACGCATATCAATTATAATCATGGGATCAAGGAAACAAAATAGCGCAGACGCAAGGAAAGAAGCAATGAAGACCACATACGTGGCTAAATTGAGCGATTGCCCTACTTCACCAAGGAAAATGAGCCTTGTTGCAGAACTGATACAAGGTAAAAATGTTTACCAGGCGCTTAACATACTTCACTTCAGCCCCAAGCACGCGGCTAAGAGGATGGAAAAGCTGTTAACCTCAGCTATTTCAAACTTCGAACAGAAAACCGGCGAAAGGGCAGAAGACAGCAACCTTTATGTGAAATCGGTGCATGTTGACGGCGCTGCTATACTTAAGCGTTTCCGCCCGGCTCCGCAAGGAAGGGCTTACCGCATCCGCAAGCGTTCGAACCATATAACACTTATTGTTGACAAGCGAGTAGAAGAAAATGCACCCGTTGCAGAAGCTGTTACCGCAGAAACAGAAAACCAATCAGCAGAATAATTTAATATAACCAATACGAAAACATGGGACAAAAGGCGAATCCAATAGGCAACAGGCTCGGTATCATCAAGGGATGGGACTCAAACTGGTACGGTGGCCGCAATTATGCAGATAAGCTGATAGAGGACGAAAAGATCCGCAACTACCTGCTTGCCCGTTTACCTAAAGGAAGTGTGTCGAAAATTGTGATTGAAAGGACCTTGAAGCTCATTACGGTTACTATCAATACTTCGCGCCCCGGTATCATTATCGGTAAAGGTGGTAAGGAAGTTGATAAACTGCGCGAGGAGTTAAAAAAGATTACCAAGAAAGAAATTCAGATTAACATATTTGAAATTAAACGTCCTGAATTAGATGCACGTCTTGTTGCTGAAGGTATTGCCCGCCAGATTGAAGGACGTATTTTTTATAAAAGAGCTGTTAAAACCTCAGTTTCTACTACCATGCGTATGGGTGCTGAAGGTATTAAAATAAGGGTATCGGGCCGTATTGAAGGCGCTGATATAGCACGTTCGGAAGAATACAAAGAAGGCCGTACACCTTTACATACCTTAAGGGCCGATATTGACTATTCAACTGCAGAAGCTCATACAACCTATGGCCGTATTGGTATTAAAGTATGGATTTGCCGCGGCGAAATTTATGGCAAACGCGACCTTTCTCCGAATATTGGCATGATGAAGGAAAAGAAGAACCTGAAGTTCAACAAACCAGGTGGAGGAGGACATGATAGGGGACACGGCGGACATGGTGGCGGCGGAAAGAAAAGAAGGGAAAAACACGACGCGTAATTAATTTAAGATTTTAGAATTAAGATTTAAGAATTTAAAATAAGTAGTTCAAATGTTACAGCCTAAAAAGACAAAGTATCGTAAAATGCACAAGATGGCACCTAAGGGTAACACCAAAAGGGGAGACCAGTTGGCATTCGGCTCATTCGGGTTAAAAGCATTGCAAACCGCATGGGTTAGCGACAGGCAGATAGAAGCAGCCCGTGTAGCCTTAACGCGCCACATGCAACGTAAGGGCCAGGCATGGATACGTATATTCCCCGATAAGCCTATTACCCGTAAACCTGCAGAGGTTCGTATGGGTAAAGGTAAAGGTGCACCTGAATTCTGGTCAGCAGTTGTAAAACCAGGAAGGATTCTATTCGAAGTAGAAGGTGTTACCAGGGCCGAAGCCCAGGCGGCTCTCCGCCTTGCAGGACATAAATTGCCAATAACAACCAAGTTCGTGGTTCGCCGCGAATATGTTGAAGAAGTTGAATAATCATAAGTCATTATAAATCAAGTATATCATGGACTCAGTTGAAATAAAAAAATTAAGCGATTCAGAGCTGAAAGAAAAGCTGGCAAGCGAGAAATCTTTTCTCACCAAGCTCAACCTGCAGCATAGTGTTTCTCCTATAGAGAATCCTATGAGACTGCGCGTACAAAAGAAACTTGTTGCAAGGCTGCTTACCGAAACAAGTGCAAGGAAGAAAGCAACAGTAACAACCAAGTAAACTAATATTCATTTAATATTTTCCTCATGGAAAAACGTAATTTAAGGAAAGAGAAAGTAGGAATGGTTACCAGCGATAAGATGGACAAGACCATTGTAGTAAGTGTTGAGCGTAGGATTAAGCACGCGAAGTACGGTAAGTTCATTAAACGTACATCGAAGTTCTTTGCCCACGATGAAAAGGACGAAGCGCATACAGGCGATTTAGTTCGTATAGAGGAAACAAGGCCTTTAAGCAAAAACAAATGCTGGAGGCTTGTAGAAGTAGTAGAAAAAGCCAAGTAGTATTAATTGATTAAAACTTTTTAAGTTATGATAACACAAGAGTCGAGATTAGTATGTGCCGATAACAGCGGAGCAAAAGAAGTGCTTTGTATCCGTATCCTGGGCGATAGCCACAAGAGGTACGCCCGCATAGGTGATAAGATTGTAATATCTGTAAAGGATGCAATTCCCACCGGTGGTATTAAGCAAGGCGCTGTATCTAAAGCAGTAGTGGTAAGGACCAAAAGGCCTACCAAACGCGCCGATGGTTCTTTTATACGTTTCGACGACAATGCAGTTGTGTTACTTAACGATGCGGAAGAGCTCAGGGGTACACGTATTTTTGGCCCCGTGGCAAGGGAACTCCGTGAAAAACAATTCATGAAAATTATTTCATTGGCGCCTGAAGTATTATAATAGCGGAAACGAGTAAAAAACAGAAAAAGTAGTACATAAAAGAATAAAAATTAACTTTGCAACCCTTTTTTCAAAAAAATGAATACGAAAATAAAGCTTAAAAAAGGAGATATGGTGAAGGTCATATCCGGTAACTCTCGTGGACAAGAGGGTAAAATACTGGATATTGTTACCGACAAATACAGGGCTTTTGTTGAGGGCATTAACGTTGTTTCGAAACACACCAAACCCAACCAGAAGAGCCCCAAAGGAGGCATTTTAAAGAAAGAAGCCTCTGTGCATATTTCTAACCTGATGCTTATAGAGCCCGGAACAGGCAAACCTACCCGTGTTGGAAGGAAAAAGGATACTAAATCGGGCAAATTGGTAAGGTTCTCGAAAAAAACCGGTGAGGTTATTAAATAATTATAGAAATGAGCAACAAGAAAGCAAACTATACACCAAGATTAAAAGGCGAATATGAGAAGCTGGTAGTTCCGGCTCTTCAGAAACAATTTAATTATTCCAGTTCAATGGAAGTACCGCGTATTAAAAAAATATGCATTAACCAGGGATTGGGAATTGCTGTTTCGGACCGTAAGCTGTCTGAAGTAGCTGTTAATGAAATGACCTCTATTGCGGGCCAAAAGGCAGTTACATCAAAATCGAAGAAAGATATAGCAAACTTTAAATTAAGGAAAGGCGTTGCCGTTGGCGTACGCGTTACCTTAAGGGATGCTAAAATGTATGAGTTCTTAGACAGGCTCATTTCTGCAGCGTTACCACGTATCCGCGACTTTAAGGGTATTGAGCGTAAAGGGTTTGATGGTATGGGAAACTATACATTAGGCATAACCGAACAGATTATATTTCCTGAAATAGTAATGGATAAGGTAAGCCGTATCATGGGTATGGATATTACTTTCGTTACATCAGCTAAAACAGATGAAGAAGCGTTTGCCCTGCTCGAAGCATTCGGCATGCCTTTCAAGAAACTTAACGAAGAACAACAATAATCAATTATAACCAGGAACAATGGCAAAAGAATGTGTTAAAGCACGTCAGGTAAAAAGAGAGAAGCTCGTGGCTCAATATGCAACCAGGAGAGCTGAACTTAAGAAAGCAGGAGACTATGTTGGATTAAGCAAGCTTCCCCGCAATTCATCGGCTGTGCGTTTGCGCAACCGTTGTAAAATAACCGGAAGGCCAAGGGGCTATATCCGCCAATTCGGACTTTGCAGGAATATGTTCAGGGAATGGGCATTGAATGGCAAGATACCAGGTGTAACCAAAGCAAGCTGGTAATACTGCAATTAAAAATTAAGAATTAAAAATTAAAACATGACAGATTCAATATCAGACTACCTTACACGCGTACGTAACGCAATTAAAGCAAGACACAGGCTTGTGGAAATTCCTGCTTCTAACCTGAAGAAGGAAATCACCCGCATTCTGCATGAGAAGGGTTATATACTTAACTATAAAGTGGAAGAAAAACCTAACCACCAGGGTATTATTAAAATAGCCTTGAAGTATAACATGCCTTCACGTCTTCCTGCTATTAAGAAGATTGACCGCGTTAGCCGCCCCGGCCTGAGGAAATATGTACCTTCTGACCAATTACCAAGGGTACTGAACGGTTTGGGAGTAGCTATTCTTTCTACATCGAAAGGTGTAATGACTGATAAAGAAGCCCGCACACAGAAAGTAGGCGGAGAAGTAATATGCTATGTATACTAATTGATTAATAAAGCGAACACATGTCAAGGATAGGAAAATTACCGATATCGATACCCAAAGGAACTGAAATAACCGTTCAGAAGAACGTTATTAACGTAAAAGGCCCTAAGGGACAACTTAGCCGCACTATTGACCCGGATATTACCGTGGCAATAGAAGATGGCCATGTTATAGTAAAAAGGCCCAGCGAACAAAAAAAGCACAAAGCGTTACACGGTTTGTACAGGGCGCTTATCAATAACATGCTTATTGGCGTATCAACAGGCTTTAAGACAACCCAGGAAGTAGTGGGTGTGGGTTTTAAAGTGGCTGCACAAGGCCAGGTACTTGATATTACACTTGGTTTTTCGCATACCATAATATTTGAATTACCTAAAGAAATTAAGGCTACGGCTACCACAGAAAAGGGTAAAGCCCCTACACTGGTGCTCGAATCGCACGATAAGGAACTTCTGGGCATGGTTGCCTCAAAGCTCCGTTCATTGCGTAAGCCAGACGTTTATAAAGGTAAAGGTGTACGTTATGCAGGCGAGCAACTCAGGATTAAACCTGGTAAAGCAGCTGCAGGTAGCGGTGCATCTAAGTAATTAACAATTAAAATTAAGAATTAGTCATGGCTAATACAAGCAATAAAGTAACAAGGAGAAGGAAAATCAGGTACCGCATTCGCAGGAAGATTGAAGGTACTGCTGAAACCCCGAGGCTGGCGGTGTATAGGAGCAATTCTGAAATCTATGCACAGGTGATAGATGATATCAGCGGCAAGACATTGGCTTCGGCCTCTTCGCTTGAGAAGGAATTATCAAAGGTTAAAGCGCCTAAAATTGATATGG
Source organism: Bacteroidota bacterium (assembly GCA_013285805.1). Lineage (GTDB taxonomy): Bacteria > Bacteroidota > Bacteroidia > JABEUT01 > JABEUT01 > JABEUT01. Next base: position 6,281 of record JABDGY010000044.1, read on the forward strand.
CCAAGAAGATTGGAGCGCTTATAGCTGAAAGGGCATCAAAAGCAGGAGCGCAGAAAGTAGTATTCGACAGGGGTGGGTATTTGTATCATGGTAGGGTTAAAGCCCTTGCTGATGCTGCAAGAGAAGCCGGACTGAAGTTTTAATAAGGAAGTAAAAAAACAAGAAAAAGAATAAAATGGCAAATACGTCAAATGTTACAGCAAAAAGGGTACGTTCTACCGATGTTGAGCTTAAAGACAGGCTGGTAGCAGTTCAGCGCGTTACCAAAGTTACCAAGGGTGGCAGAACCTTTAGTTTTGCAGCTATTGTGGTAGTGGGCAATGAAAAGGGCATAGTAGGCTATGGCCTTGGCAAAGCGCGTGAAGTTACCGATGCAGTTACCAAGGGTATTGAAGATGCAAAGAAGAACCTGATAAAGGTTTCTATCAATAAAGGGACTGTTCCTCACGAACAGTATGGCAAATACAGCGGCTCGAAGGTGTTTATTAAGCCTGCTGCCGCAGGTACGGGTGTTATAGCCGGTGGTGCTATGCGTGCTGTACTTGAGAGTGTTGGGATTAAAGACGTATTAGCAAAGTCATTGGGTTCTTCAAACCCACACAACGTGGTGAAAGCTACTATGGATGCGCTTATTCAATTGCGCGATTCCAGGACTATAGCCAACCAGAGGTCAATTGAAGTTGAGAGAGTATTTAACGGATAATAATATATACCTGAAGCAATGGCCAAGATTAAAATAAAACAAGTTCGCAGCGGTATAGACCACCCTGCTGACCAGAAGAGAACCCTGAAAGCGCTTGGTTTTACCAGGCTTAACCAGGTTGTAGAAAAAACTGACAATCCCCAGATAAGGGGTATGGTGCGCAAAGTGCATCATTTAGTAACGATAGTAGAATAATTGAATAATAAAGCAGAAAATGGAATTACATAACTTAAAACCGAATAAAGGCGCGACCCACAAACGTAAAAGGATAGCGAGGGGTGAAGGTTCACGAGGCGGAACAGCTACAAGGGGTAACAAAGGTGCGCAGGCAAGGGCCGGATACCATTCAAAACGCGGTTTTGAAGGTGGCCAGATGCCTTTACACAAACGTATTCCTAAATACGGCTTTAGCAATATTAACCGTGTTGAATTTCACGGTATAAACCTTGATACCATTGCTGAAGTAGCGGCAGAGGCAGGTGTAAAAGCTGTTGATAAAGCTTTTTTTGTTCAGCACGGCCTGGCTTCTAAGAATGATAAGATAAAAGTTTTAGCAAGGGGTTCTGATAAGTTTTCTGCAGTTCTTGAAATTACAGCCGATGCTTTTTCTGAAACAGCTAAAACAGCTATTGAAGCTAAGAAAGGCAAGGCAATTATAGTAGTAAAAAAAACCAGCGCTAAAAAAGCTGAATAAGCACTCTTTTTGTGAAGAATTTAATTAATACCATAAAAAATATCTTTGCCATTGAGGATCTCAGGGTAAGGATTTTGAACACTTTAGGCTTTTTGCTTGTTTACCGTCTCGGTTCGTACATAGTACTTCCGGGTGTAAACTCGGCACAGCTTGCCATGAACCATGGCGCTGACCAGGGAGGCCTTGTGGGACTTATCAATATATTTTCAGGTGGCGCGTTCAGTAAAGCTGCCATTTTCGGATTAGGTATTATGCCTTACATCTCTGCATCTATCGTGGTGCAGTTGTTGGGTATAGCAGTACCTTTTTTCCAGAAATTACAAAAAGAAGGCCCCAGCGGACAGAAGAAAATAGAGCGCATTACACGCGTTCTTACTGTGTTTGTTACGGCTTTCCAGGCTCCGGGTTACATTTATTCACAAATATTGGCCTATTCAAGTGTTGAAGGAAACGTTACATTCTTTTATGTGCGTTCAACCCTTATACTTATTGCAGGTACCATATTTGTAATGTGGTTAGGTGAAAAGATTACGGACAAGGGCGTAGGAAATGGTATTTCATTAATCATTATGATTGGTATTATTGCCCGTCTGCCAGGTGCATTTGTACAGGAGTTTACAGGCAGGGTAATAGAATCGGGCGGTGGTCTTATCCTATTACTTGTCGAGCTTGTGTTCCTTGTAATGGTTATTATGGCCAATATATTATTGGTTCAGGGTACCCGAAGAATACCGGTGCAGTTTGCAAAGCGTATTGTTGGTAATAAGCAATATGGTGGCGCCCGCCAGTTCATTCCTCTTAAAGTGAATGCTTCAGGTGTTATGCCTATCATTTTTGCCCAGGCTATTATGTTTATTCCATTGACATTTGCTCCATATATTACTTCCCCTGGTTTATCAGGGTTTATACAGTCACTTACCGATTTCGGAGGTTTCTGGTATAACATGGTGTTTGGCCTTATGATTGTGGCATTTACCTATTTCTATACCGCGGTAATCATCAATCCGAACCAGATGGCAGAGGATATGAAGCGTAACGGTGGCTATATACCCGGTGTAAAACCTGGGAAGAAAACGGCAGAATACATTGATATGGTAATGTCGAGAATTACATTGCCGGGTGCTGTATTCCTTGCTATTGTGGCTATTCTTCCGTCTATTGCCATGAAGTTTGGCATGGACAGCCAGTTTGCCCGTTTTTACGGAGGTACATCCATGCTTATTCTTGTTGGCGTAATGATGGATACCTTACAGCAGATTGAAAGCTATTTATTGATGCGCCACTACGATGGCCTGATGAAAACAGGCAGGATTAAAGGCAGAACATCATTAAGCGGAGCTACTGCGGCATAGGCATAGCATTGATATATTTTGAAGACGATATACTATAAAACTGAGAGCGAAATTCAGAAAATTCGTGAAAGTTCTTTGATTGTTTCGAAAGCACTGGCAGAAGTTGGTAAAGCAATAAAACCGGGTGTTACTACGGCAGAACTGGATAAAATAGCGGAAAGCTTTATTTTATCGCAGGGAGCGAGGCCGGCGTTTAAAGGGTACAAAGGATTCCCTGCTACGCTTTGTGTTTCGGTTAATGCCCAGGTGGTTCACGGAATACCGGGAGGATATACCCTTAAAGAGGGCGATGTTGTTTCGGTAGACTGCGGAGTGGTGAAGGATAACTTTTACGGCGATTCGGCATATACGTTCGGGGTAGGGAAGATTAGTGAAGATACGGCCAAATTGTTAAGGGTTACAAAGGAATCGCTTTACAAGGGTATAGAAGAGGCAGTGGAAGGTAACAGGATTGGTGATGTGAGCGCTGCCATTGAAGAACATGCGGAAGCGCACAGCTACGGTGTAGTAAGAGAACTGGTAGGCCACGGAATAGGAAGAAACCTGCACGAGGCGCCTGATGTACCGAACTACGGAAGAAAAGGCAACGGCGTAAAACTGCAAAGGGGACTTGTGATAGCGATAGAACCGATGATAAATATGGGGAAGCGGGATATAAAGCAGGAAGCGGACGGATGGACAGTAACAACAAAAGATGGTAAACCTTCAGCTCATTTTGAGCACACGGTAGCCATAGGGAAAGGAAAGGCAGAGATATTGACAACGTTTGATATAATAGAAAAAACCGAAGCAGCGCAATTCTGAGTATGACAAAACAAATGTCCATAACACAAGACGGTACCATTACCGAGGCATTGTCGAATGCTATGTTCAGGGTTGAACTGGAAAACGGACATATGGTTACAGCGCACATATCGGGTAAAATGCGCATGAACTATATAAAACTTTTGCCCGGTGATAAGGTAAAGCTTGAGCTTTCGCCTTATGATTTGAGTAAAGGAAGGATAATAATGAGATATTAATTGACCTATAATTAAAGTTAGACATGAAAGTAAGAACATCCATTAAAAAGAGAAGCGTTGACTGCAAGATAGTTAGGCGCAAAGGACGTCTCTATGTAATCAACAAAAAGAACCCTAAGTTTAAACAAAGACAAAAAGGGGGATGATATTTAAAAATTTATTAACTTCGCAGCCCATTTTAAAAAAGAAAATATAATATGGCACGTATAGCAGGTATAGATTTACCTAATAATAAGCAGGGAGAAGTAGGCCTTACCTACATTTTTGGTATTGGCAGAAGCTTAGCCCGCAAGATATTAAACGAGGCAGGTGTTGACCCTAAGATAAAAGTATCGGAGTGGAACGACGACCAGTTGAATAAAATCCGTAAGGTAATAACCGAAGAGGTTAAGGTGGAAGGAGCATTACGCTCTGAAGTACAGCTTAATATCAAGAGGCTTATAGATATTGGTTCATACCGTGGAATGCGTCACCGTATGGGTTTACCTGTAAGGGGACAAAACACCCAGACCAATGCACGTACACGTAAGGGCCGCAGGAAGACCATTGCTAACAAGAAAATGGCTACCAAGTAATAATTAAATAACAGGAAGCATAAAATGGCAAAACCGCAAGACAAACAAGGTGCAGCAGCCCCAACTAAAACAGCAAAGAAAAGAACTGTAAAGGTTGACGCTGTGGGACAGGCGCATATTAACGCCACCTTTAATAATATGATAATTACCTTTACCAACAACAGTGGACAAACCATTGCATGGTCGAGCGCAGGTAAAATGGGTTTCAGGGGTGCCAAGAAAAACACTCCGTTTGCTGCACAGGTAGCTGCACAGGATGCATCGAAAACCGCTACCGAGTTAGGTTTGCGTAAGGTGAAGGTATACATTAAAGGCCCGGGCGCCGGCAGAGATTCTGCTATACGTAATATTGGTGCTTCGGGTATTGAGGTTACTGAAATAGTAGATATTACACCTCTTCCTCATAATGGTTGCAGGCCTCCGAAGAAACGTAAGGTTTAATTAAAAATTAAGAATTAAAACTAAGAATTAACAAGCAATGGCAAGATACACAGGACCGCGTTCAAGGATAGCAAGGAAATTCAAGGAGCCGATTTTCGGCCCTGATAAAGTATTGGAAAAGAAAAATTACCCTCCGGGCCAGCATGGCTTTGGAAAGAAGAGGGGTTCCAAGCATTCAGAATATTCTGAACAGCTTCAGGAAAAGCAAAAAGCCAAGTATACCTATGGTATCCTGGAAAGGCAATTCCGTAAAACATTTGCTAAGGCAAGCCGTTCAAAAGGCGTTACCGGTGAGGTGTTGCTGCAGTTAGTTGAGTCAAGGCTCGACAACGTGGTTTACCGTATGGGTATTGCTCCTAAACGTGCTGCTGCAAGGCAACTTGTAGCCCATAACCATATCCTGGTAAATGGTGCATCTGTAAATATACCTTCATATACAGTAAAACCCGGCGATAAGGTGGCTGTAAGGGAAAAATCAAAATCATTGGAAGTTATAGCCAATTGTGTTGGTTCGGGTAATCCTCATCCGTATGCATGGATTGAGTTTAACCCACAAACACTGGAAGGCACTTACCTGGCGCTTCCTCCAAGGGACCAGATTCCTGAAAATATTAAAGAGCAACTTATAGTTGAATTGTATTCTAAGTAATCCAGTAATTAATCCTTCAAACTAAATAAACAGATGGCAATATTAGCGTTTCAAAAACCTGACAAAGTAATAATGACTTCTTCTACTGAAGTAGAGGGAGAGTTTGAATTTAAACCGTTAGAGCCCGGCTATGGTATCACCATCGGCAATGCTTTAAGGCGTATTCTGCTTTCTTCTCTTGAAGGATATGCTATTTCTTCAGTGAAGATACAGGGTGTTGATCATGAATTTTCTACTATTAAAGGTGTAATGGAAGACGTTACCGAAGTAGTGCTCAACCTGAAACAGGTTAGATTTAAAAAACAAATTGACGGTACTAACACTGAAAAAGTTTCTATCTCAATTACCGATAAAGAAGTAGTTACTGCAGGCGATATTGGTAAATTTACTTCAGCGTTCCAGGTTCTTAACCCCGACCAGGTTATCTGTCGCATGGAGCCTTCAGTGAAATTTAAAATGGATATTACCATTGTAAAAGGCCGTGGTTATGTTCCTGCAGAAGAAAACAAGCCGCTGAATGCTGAAATAGGCTTGGTTCCTATCGATTCTATCTTTACTCCGATAAAGAATGTAAAGTATACAGTAGAAAACTTCCGTGTTGAACAGAAGACTGACTATGAAAAGCTTTTACTTAATGTTACTACCGATGGTTCAATCCATCCTAAGGAAGCATTGAAAGAAGCCGCTAAAATCCTTATATATCACTTTGCGCTGTTCTCCGATGAGAAGATTACTATCGACCTCGACAGCAAGAGCCAGAGCGAAGAACTGGATGAAAACGACCTTCGTATCCGCCAGTTGCTTAAAACCAAGCTGGTTGATATGGACCTTTCAGTACGTGCGCTTAACTGCTTAAAAGCAGCTGAAGTAAGCACATTGGGCCAACTTGTTACCTTTAACAAGAACGACCTTCTGAAATTCCGCAACTTCGGTAAGAAATCACTTACTGAAATCGAAGACTTAATCCGCACCAAAGGCCTTTCATTTGGTATGAGTGTTGATAAATACAGACTGGACAAAGAATAATTTTAATTGCTAACGTAAGTCATGAGACACCTTAATAAAACAAATCATTTAGGCCGTACAAGTTCGCACCGCAAAGCGTTAATGTCGAACATGTGCGCCTCTCTTATCATACATAAGAGGATAAATACAACTGTGGCTAAAGCTAAAGCGCTGAGGACCTATGTAGAGCCTATTATTACCAAATCGAAAGAAGATACAACCAGCTCTCGCAGGCTTGCATTCAGTCACCTTGGTGATAAAGACGCGGTTATGGAACTTTTCCGTGTGGTTGCTCCTAAGATAGGAAAGCGCCCCGGTGGTTACACCCGTATTCTTAAGACCGGTGCACGCCCCGGCGATAATTCACAAATGTGTTTTATTGAATTGGTTGACTTTAACGAAACCAATGTAGGCACACCTAAGGTGGAAGAAGCAAAAGCTAAAGGTTCAACACGCCGTGGCCGTAAGAAAGGCGGAGCAGGTGCTGAAAAGGAAACCAAAGCTGCTGAAGCTAACGCATAAACGTAAATGTTTAATAATAAAAAGGGGGCTTTTAGCCCCTTTTTTATTGGCAAATTCCTATATTTGTTGGGTATTTTAGTATCCACTTTAGATAACCATCTATTTTTCATATGGTTTCTTACACTCTGAGCAAAAAAATGACTAAAAGCATATCAATTTCATGTTTGTTGTGCCTTATGTTTGTTGTTTCGCCGGCTCAGATTATCACGACCGTTGCAGGAAATGGAGTAACAGGGTATAGCGGAGACGGTGGCCCGGCAACGGCTGCTGAATTGGACTGGCCTGCTGCTGTGGTAATAGACACAGCCGGGAATCTTTATATAACTGATGAATTGAATCACGTTATCCGTAAGGTAAATGCTGCGGGCATAATTACGACTATTGCAGGTAATGGAACACCAGGCTTTTCCGGCGACGGAGGCCCTGCTACAGCTGCGCAGTTGAATACACCTTGTGCTGCCGCAGTAGACAGGAAGGGTAACTTGTATATTTCAGACTTCAATAACGCCCGTGTACGTATTGTTAATACTGCCGGTGTTATAAATACGTTTGCAGGTAATGGTAGCCCCGTTTATGCGGGAGATGGCGGCCCTGCCACCGCTGCTGAGCTGTGGGGCCCTGAAGGAACAACTTTCGATAAGGCAGGGAATGTTTATATAACCGACCGTTATAATAACCGTGTAAGGGTTGTTAGCCCGGCTGGTATAATAAACACATACGCAGGCACAGGGGCAAGCGGTTATTCAGGCAATGGCGGGCCGGCCACAGCCGCTGAGCTTGACCAGGCTGACGGAATTACAATAGACGCCGCGAATAATGTTTATATAGGAGACCAGTTTAACGACCGAATCAGGGTAATAACAACTGCCGGTATTATTAACACCATTGCAGGTACCGGTGTTGCAGGCAGTACAGGAAATGGAGGCCCCGCTACTGCAGCTGAGTTGTATGAACCGCAGGGTATTGCTATTGCGGGTTATTCGGGTAGTATGTATCTTACGGATGACCTTAACCAGTGCATACGAATAATTAACAGCGCCGGTATTATTAATAACTATGCCGGAAATGGCACAGCCGGTTTTAGTGGTGACGGAGGCCCGGCTACAGCCGCTGAATTGGATGACCCTACAGGTATGTGTTCTGATAGTTGTGGTACAATATATATAGCCGACAGGCTGAATAACCGTGTACGCAAAGTAACTGTTTCAAGCGCCCCTTTAACCCTTACTGTTACCCAGACAAAGCCAAAATGTTTTGGAGATACAGCCAGCGCATCGGTAGTTGTTAGTGGTGGCAGCGGCAATTATATATATACATGGTCGCCTTCTACAGGAACGGGAGCATCAGTAAGTGGCCTGACAGCGGGCACATATACCTGCAGCGTTCTCGATAAAACCGGCTGTGGCTCGGGAACAGCTACAATTACTATTACTCAGCCCACTGCAATAAACGGAACAGCTAGTGTTACAAATGCTTCATGTGGGTTAACTAATGGCAGTGCAACGGTTACTGCAAGTGGAGGAACCGGAGGGTTTTCCTATAAATGGTTCCCTGTTTCAGGCGCGGGAAACTCTGCATCTATATCTGGCCTTAGTGCAGGTTCATATACCTGTGTTGTTACTGATACAAACGGTTGCAAGGATTCTGTTAAAACTGTTGTAAAGTCCACGTCAACACTGGTAACTACAATAACCAACGATACTGTTATCAGTTCGGGAGACTCAGTAACTCTTTTGGCTACTGGAGGCGGAACATACCAGTGGTTTCCTGCCCAGGGGTTGAGTTGCACAAACTGCCCCAATCCAATAGCTAAGCCTTCGGGCACTACAACTTATTGCGTTTTAGTGAGCGATTCGGCAGGCTGCAGCGATACTGCATGCGTAACTATAAGCATGGGAGAAGTATGCAATGGTGAAATATTTATTCCCGGCGCTTTTGCTCCTGAGGGTGACAATAAAAATAATGTAGCCGAATGTGTATATGGAGGTTGCATTAAAACAATGGATTTTAAAATATACGACCGTTGGGGCAATATGGTATTTGAATCTATAAATCAACAGGATTGCTGGGACGGCAGGTATAAGGGCACTCTTATGAATACGGCAGTGTTCGTTTACTATTTCACGGCTGAATTATATAACGGTAAAACTATTACTCAAAAAGGGAATATAACGCTGGTCCGCTAAATTAAGTAGGCAAAAAAAGGGGCTTTACGGCCCCTTTTTTATTAGCTGAAACTATACTTTATACCTTTTCAACCACTACAGCCGTGCCGTAAGCTAAAACCTCGGTTACACCCTGCATAACTTCGTTAGCATCGTAACGCATGCTTATAACAGCATTTGCGCCCATTTGCGCTGCATGGTCGAGCATTAGTTCAAAGGCGTCGTTACGGGTTTTTTCGCATAATTCAGTGTAAATGGTAATATTACCACCTACAAGGGCCTGGAAGCCGGCTCCAATGTTGCCAAATACGCTGCGTGAACGCACGATAATGCCTCTTACTATACCAAGATTCTTTGTAATACGGTATCCTGAAATTTCAAGTGCTGTTGTTACCAGTTGTTTATCCATTGTTTATTGATTTAAGGTTAAAAAGAATAATATATTTTGGGTTGGGTAAAAAAATTACTTTTGTAAATATAATATTTATCTAATTTGTCATGAAAAAGTCAACGGTTATCATAATGTGGGGTGTTATTACGGCAGCCATATCCTGCTTGTTTTCACTTACAATGTACCTATCAGGTAATTCAAATAGCGGACTTGCCTATTTAAGTTTTCTTATTTTATTTGCCGGCATGGTAGTTGGTGCGGTCCAATACCGCAATAAAGCCAATGGAGGCTATGGTTCATTCGGGGAATTATATAAAGTATCCATCCTTATAACACTTATAGTGTCGGCTATTTCTACGGTGTACTTTATTATTTTCATGCAGCTTACGCCTGCTTTTATGGACAGGATAAGAGAACAGGCTGATGCGAATATGGTAAATAAGGGCATGACTGCTGAGCAAATTCAAATGGCCCACCAAATGATGCAGACAATGATGTCTCCAACTGCTATGGTTCTGTATAGCTTATTTGGTAACCTTCTTGTAGGCGCTATACTCGGATTGCTTGCTGCAGGAATATTGATAAAGCCCAAGCCTTTTATGGAAGAGGACAATAATACACTTCCTTCATAGTTATTTCAGTACCTCACTGCGCCGTATGAATATATCTGTTGTTGTTCCCCTTTTTAACGAAGCCGAATCGCTGCCTGAATTATGTGCATGGATTGACCGTGTTATGAAGGCCAATAGCTTCACCTATGAGGTGTTGCTGACAGACGATGGCAGCAACGATGGCTCGTGGAAGGTTATTGAGGAACTAGGAGCAAAGAACAGTTCTATAAAAGGTATTCACCTGAGGCGCAATTATGGGAAATCTGCTGCACTTAATGTGGCTTTCGCCCAGGCAAAAGGCGATGTGGTTATTACTATGGATGCCGATTTGCAGGATTCACCCGATGAGATTCCTGAATTATATAAAATGATAACCAAAGATGGTTTTGATTTGGTATCGGGCTGGAAAAAGAAACGTTACGACCCCATAAGCAAAACCATACCGACCAAGCTTTTTAACTGGGCCACCCGTAAAATGTCGGGCATTTACCTGCATGACTTTAATTGCGGGCTAAAGGCTTATCGTAATGAAGTGGTGAAGAATGTGCAGGTACATGGTGAAATGCACCGCTACATACCCGTATTGGCTAAATGGTCGGGCTTTAGTAAGATAGGTGAGAAGGTTGTAGAACACCAGAGCCGCAAATATGGCAAAAGTAAATTCGGGATGAGCCGTTTTGTTAATGGCTTTCTTGACCTGCTTTCTATTTCATTTGTCACTCGCTTCGGCCGCAAGCCTATGCACCTGTTCGGATTAATAGGAACTGTTTTGTTTTTACTCGGTTTTACCGAGGCAGCAATACTTACGTATGATAAGTTCGTGAATCATATTTATAAAATGACCGACAGACCTGCATTTTACTTTGGTATTCTGTTCATGATTCTGGGTACACAGTTTTTTCTTGCGGGTTTTATAAGTGAACTTATATCACAAGGTAATAACGACAGGGCCAATTACCAGGTAGACAAGCACGTTAATGCAGAGTAATGAATATTGAACAAGGAATATCGAATGTCGAAGTCAATACTCCTAGTTTTAGTATCCGATATTTTATAATATGGAAATTAAGAGCGTAAAATTCGATTGCAGGCATTTCAGGGGCGATATACCATGTAAACCCAATAAATTAAGAGGCAAAAAATGTCAGTGCGATGAATATGTGCAGGTCTCACACCGCATACTGATTATAAAGTTAGGTGCACTTGGCG
>JABDGY010000045.1 GCA_013285805.1 Bacteroidota bacterium
TACCGTTCAACCGACGACGGACAAACATGGAAAGTGCTTAAAGCAACCAATGATAATAGCACCACATTCGGCAGTTTGTGGCAGGCATTATGGAATGTGGCAATAGACCCTTCCGCACCCGATTCATTAAGCGTTGTATATGCCTGTTCAATTGGTGGCGTTTACCGTTCAACCGATACAGGTAACACGTGGAAGACTGTATTGGGAGGTAGCCTTTCTGCATATTCTTATTATACCGACGTGCAGGTTTCAAAATCGGGTGTGGTTTATGCTACATTAAGCAGCGACGGCCCGCAGAAAGGTATATGGCGCTCAACCGATGGTATTAATTATACCAATATTACTCCGCCTAATTTCCCGGCAAAATATAACAGGGTCGTTATTGGTATTTCTACTACCGATCCGAACCAGGTTTATTTTTTAGCTAACAGCGATAGCGCCGGTATGCCCGATACAAACTTTTTAGGACAGGTAGAATGGGATGCTTTGTGGAAGTATAAATATATATCGGGTAGTGGCGACAGCGCCGGCGGTGCATGGTTCAACCTATCTGCTAACCTGCCTTCTACAGGTGGCTTATTTGATAAGTATAACAGCCAGACCTCGTATGATATGGTGGTAAGGTTCCTCCCCGGCGATACGTCTACCGTATTTATAGGAGGTACCGATATTTTCCGTTCCACTACCGGCTTTTTCGATGCAAGCCATACGGCCCATATAGGAGGCTATGCTGTCGGAGCTTCTTTACCGGCGATAAAAACATACCCGAATCATCACCCCGACCAGCATGTAATATTCTTTTCCAATAGTACTCCATACGTTATGTATTCCGGTTGCGACGGTGGCGTTTTTAAAACCATGAATGACACGGCGGCTAATGTAAACTGGATTTCGCTCGATAACGGGTATATGACAACCATGTTCTATGCTGTAAGCATGATACATGAAATTCCGGGTAGTTCAGTTTTAATTGGCGGGGCACAGGATAACGATTGCCTGTTCGGTAATTCCTTCACCGTTTCCAACCCATGGACAAAACCTCTTTTCGGCGATGGCACTTTCTGCTATGCTACAGATAGTGGTAAGGTGTTTTATTTTGCCAGCCAGAGCGGAAAAATGTTTAAAGAGCAAATGGATACGTTAACCGGTACAGTTACCAACTTTAACCGTATTGACCCTATTGGCGGTAAGGGCTACCAGTTTGTTAACCCTTATGTAATAGATGCTAACAACAGTAACCTTATGTACCTGGGCGGTGGTAAATACCTTTGGAGGAATAACAACCTTTCGGGCATACCCTATGCCAACATGTACGATTCAATAAGCACCAACTGGGTGCAGTTTACCGATAGCCTTCCTGTTCCCGGCGGGGCTAATATTACGGCTGTTGCTGTATCCAAAGTGCCGGCAAACCGTGTATATATAGGAACCGACCAGGGCCGCGTATACAGAATTGATAGTGCCAACACAGGTACAAACCCGACAATGAAGGATATTACCGGGCACAGCGGTTCAAATGCTTTCCCCGGCAACGGAACTTTTGTGAGTTCTATTGCTGTTGACCCCAAAAATGCCGATTCCGTTATAGTTACTTTTTCGAACTATAATGTGCGGAATATATTTTTCACAAGTAACGGGGGCACAACCTGGACAAGGGTAAATGGTAATCTGGGTGCGACAAACGGCCCTTCTATTCGCTGGGCGACTATTATGCATGTACCTAGCGGAGGTACTATATTCTGGCTGGCAACAAGTACAGGATTATATGCAACCGATACGCTTAAAACTACAGGCACAACATGGGTAGGCCAGGCTTCGGGCCAGATTGGCAATGCCGTGTGCGATATGGTTGATGTAAGGCCGGTAGATGGATTAGTAGCTATCGCCACACATTCGCGTGGTATTTTTACGGCAACCATTACAAGCATAAGCCAGGTTGCAGGTGTTCGCAATATAACTCCACCTGCAGCATTGCAGGTAAAGACATATCCTAATCCTACTGCGGCAATGGCTACTATAAGCATAAGCTTGCTGCAGGACGAATCGGATGTGAATATCAGGATTTATGACATGCAGGGCAGAATGGTGAAGGAATTACCCGGAGGCCATATGAGCGTAGGTAACCATACTGTACAATTTGACGGTAGCGGGCTGCAAAGCGGTATATATTACTGCAATGTGCAAGCCGGCGATAAAAAGGAAACAACCCGCATAGCTATAATAAGATAACTATATTTAAATACTGTTTATTAAACTTTTACGTTTTATAGTAGTATTTAATAATGTGGGAATAAAGAAATGTTTAGCCGTTTTACTGTTTGTCTTTTCTTTTGCGGGAACACATGCACAATCGTGCAAGGTAAATAATAATGTATTTAAGCCTGGCGAGCAGCTAACCTATAAAATATATTACCACTGGCATTTTGTGTGGATGGAATCAGGCGAAGTGACATTCTCAGTCTCATCGGCTACTTTCCATACTATTCCTGCATACTATTTTACGGGTACTGGCCATTCGTATTCAAAATACGACTGGTTTTTCCAGGTGCGCGATACCTTTCAGACCTATTTAGATACAAACGATTTTACACCGCTTCAGTTTAACCGTTTTACCAACGAGGGTTCAACGCATATCCGCACAAGCAGTATTTTCAATGTATTACGCAATAAAGCATTCTGTTATTCATCAACTGGTGGCAAAGATTACCGGAACGATTCCGTCGCACTACCTTCATGCTCGTTCGATCCTCTATCAGGAATATACTTTACGCGCTGCATTAATTTTTCAGGGTATAAGCAGGATGACACTATTCCCTTGTGCCTTTACCTCGATAACCATGTTTATCATATTCATTTAAAGTATATGGGTAAGGAAGAAATGACATCGTCATTAGGCAAGTTCAGGTGCTGTAAGTTTAAAATAAGCCTGATAAGCGGCACTATATTCAAGCCGGGGCAAGAGATGACCGTTTGGGTTACCGATGATGATAACCACATGCCCATATATGTGGAGGCGCCCATAATAATTGGTTCTGTTAGAGCTGAATTGTTATCATTTTCAGGGTTAAGGAACCCAATGGACGCAAAAGTCAAGTAGTTTTGCACAGTTATGAAGGAAGAAAAGAGAAATAAGAGTAGGGTAGGCAAGGGGAAATTCCTGTTGTTTGTGCTTGCTCCTGTCTTTTTTCTTATGTCGTGCAACACAGGCAAATGGCTGGGTAAGGACGATTACCTGCTTACGAATAACGTTATTCTTTACAGGGCGCTGCAACCCAAACAGCCTAAAAAAAACCTGATAGATAATAAAATAACGGCCCTGCCGGGTAATGAAATACAATTGCTTGCACAGCCGGCAGAAATTGCCCCTAAAGCAATTCTGAATTATATAAAGCAGAAACCGAATATAAAAATGCTGGGCTTATTTCCTGTTCACCTGTGGGTATATAACCTTGTGGACCCTGAGAAGATGAAAGAAAAGCGGTTACTGAAAAATAAAAGAATTGATGAAAAGAACCAGAGAATAAGAACTGAGAATGACACTATAGAAGCGGAGAATAAAATAAGGGAACAAAAGGGTAAAAAAGATAAAAAAATAAAGAAGTATAAATCAAAAAGCCCGCGGGTGTTCAGTAATGAATGGGTGCAGAGTGTGGGCGAGGCTCCTGTATTGCTTGATTCCACACAGATGAAAAAATCAGCTTTGCAGATTGCGAAATATTTACGTACCAAGGGTTATTTTGAAAGCAGGGTTTCCGATTCGGTTCATGCGGCAGGCAACAGGGCGCAGGTATATTATATTGTGCGGCCGGGAAAACCATATAAAATCCGTAGTATAAAATACGATGTGGAAGACACTACCCTGGCAGGTGATATTTATGCCGATACCGCCCATTCACTAATAAAGCGGGGCGATAATTACGATGAAGATGTTTTAAGAAGCCAAAGAGATACTATAGCCGGACGGCTTAAAAATGAAGGTTATTATGCATTTTCAAGGCAATTTATCAGGTATGAAATAGATACCAGTCTTATGGACCGCAAGGTAGACATTACCGTAGTTATCCAGAAATATTCATATGTGCTGCCCGTTAACCCCGATTCAATTATTGAATCAACACATAAGAAATACTATGTTCGCAATGTAATTGTTCAAATGGGCTTTAATCCTGCCGTGCCAAATTACAGCCCGGGCGACACAGTTATTGATAAAGGGTATGTTATAGTAGCGCCAAAAGGGGAAATGATGTTTCACCCTAAGAACATACTCAGCCGGGTATTTATTAAGCAAGGTGACATATACCAGGCGGCCGACGCGAATAATACGTACAAGGCCCTTTCAGAAATGAAAGCTTTCCGGTATGTAAGTATAAAGTGGACGCAGATAGATACTACCAATAAACTGGATTGTTATATTGAACTTTTGCCTAACACAAGGCAGGCCATAGCCGCGGAAATTATTGCTAATAATACAGGAGGTGAATGGGGGGTTCAGGGCGATCTGGTTTACCAGAATTTTAATCTGTTGAGAGGGGCAGAAGTATTGCAGTTGAAAATGAATGGTGGTTTCCAGGCGCAGGCACCATTGGTAGTCACCTCCGCAAGTAAAAATGAATCAGTGGGTAATACATTTGTCTTTAACACCATTAACCTTGGCCCTGAAATGGATTTTACTGTGCCTCGCACGCTATTTCCCTTCCAGCTGGTTGATGATGTTTTTGATTTTGTAAATCTTTTAATTCCTCATTTGAATAAAGACAACCCGCAAACCAGTTTAAAAGTTCTGCTTAACTACCAACAGCAACCCTATTACACCCGTGATATTTTAACGGGTTCCTATGCGTACGATTTCAATGCCTGGAAGAATGACCATTTTACCGTTAACCTATTTGAGCTTAACCTGGTTTACGCATTGAATACCCAGCAGTTCCTGCAGCAGTTGGAGGAGTATAATAACTATTTTCTTCTGAATAGTTTCACCGACCACCTGATACCCGATTCAAGGGTGGTTTTTATAAATAATACCCACCGATTGGGTAAGTCGGGTACTTCACTTTTTCTTAAAGTGAGCGGAGAGGAATCGGGAGTGGCATGGCAAAAAGCCCAGGATATTGGAAGTTTCAAGAGCCCTTTCGGAGAAACATATTCCCACTATGTTAAATTTGATGCAGACCTTCGCTTTTATTTTCCGGCATTTAATAAATACGATAAACTTGTTGCACGTTTATATGGAGGATGGAGTAACCCTATGAAGCGTTATGGCGATACAATTTTACCATTCGATAAAAGCTTCTGGGGAGGTGGTTCTGAAGATTTAAGGGGTTGGGCCGCACATACGCTTGGCCCGGGGGTGAGTCATAATAGCCAGGGGGTTGACCAGATAGGTGATATTAAAGTTGAAGGGAACCTGGAATACAGGCTAAGTGTTATAAAATTCTTTGGTATTGCATTATTCACCGATTGGGGGAATGTCTGGCTTAAAAATAAGAACTCCAGTGTCCCCGGTGGGCAGTTTAATCTCAGGGGCGATTCGGCATTTTGGAAGGAACTTGCAGCTGATGTTGGTATAGGCCTTCGTTTCGATTTTACATATTTTGTCTTCCGGCTCGATTTTGGCCAGCCGGTTCGCGATCCGTCAGAACCTGTTGGTTACAGGTCGGTTCCCTTTACATTTACCCGCACCGAAATAAATTTTGGCATAGGTTACCCGTTCTGAGAAATGGGGTATAAAATGGCTGCGAAACGAATATTAAGCGGTTTCTTAATAAATTTAACCTTTCTGCGTTATTACTAGTGCTCTGAAAAAGATTATTCTCATACCTGTTTTTGTTATTGCATGTGTTGCCGGGATGCAGGCGCAGAAGAAGCTTTTATTGACTGTGATTACCAAAGACTCTCTTGCTGACAATACCTTTAAGTTGCCGGACTACCAGAAGAAATTCGAAATACCGGCAGACCGTAATAAAGAGATACAGAAACTTGTTTTTACACTGTATAACGAAGCTTACCTGGCAGCATCGGTAGATAGCACAGTGCAGGATTCCGTTATGCTTAAGGCATACGTTACCCATGGCAGTAAATACGAATGGGCCTACCTTAACAAAGGCAATGTTGATGAAGGAGCATTGAGCCAGGTAGGTTACAGGGATAAAATATACCAGCATGTGCCCTTCTATTACAAAGACTTTTTAAAATTCTTGGATAAAATACTTTCGTTTTATGAGGACCATGGTTATCCATTTGCCAAAATAAAACTCGATAGCGTTAAGCTTGCCGCCAACCAAATCTCTGCTTCGCTCAACTTGCAAAAATTGCGGATGATAAAAATAGACAGCGTTATTCTAAAAGGCAACCTGAAAATTTCAAAAGAATATATTTATGGCTACCTGGGTATAAGGCCGGGCGACCTGTATAATGAAACAAAAGTCAGGGCCATAAGCGGCCGCCTTAAAGCTTTGCCATTTATGTCGGAAAGCAAACAATTGCAGGTTATTTTTGTGGAAGATAAGGCTAAGATTTACCTGTTCCTCGATAAAAAATCGGCCGACCAGATAAATGGTATAATCGGCATATTACCCGGCACCAACCCTACCACTCAAGCGAGCACACTTACTGTAACCGGTGATATAAACTTACAGTTGATAAACACTTTTCACGATGCTGAGGAGATAGGTATTCACTGGCAGCATACCCAAGCGCTTACGCAAAACCTCACCATGCATTTCAGTTACCCTTATTTATTCAAAACCCCAATAGGCATTGATGAAGATTTTAAACTATTTAAGCAGGATACCACTTATTTGCAGCTCGATAATAAAATAGGGTTGAAATACCTGCTTATAGGAGGCGATTATTTTAAAGTGTTTTATGAAAGTATTTCTTCCAGCCTTATTGCCACATCTGCCCTGCAGTACCAAACTTCAGGGCTTCCCGATTATGCCGATGTAAGTACCCATTTATATGGAGTAGAATACAAGACCAACCGCCTCGATTACATTTATAACCCCAGGCGTGGCTATACAATATTGCTTAGTGTGGCAGCAGGTACTAAAGACATACGGCAGAACCCTGCCCTTAACCCCCAGATATATGATGGGTTGCAACTTAAATCAGACGAGTACAGGGGTAATTTAAAGGCAAGCTATTACATACCTTTTTTCTCGCGCAGCGCTTTCATGGTAGGTTACAATGCAGGCTATATTGATGCGCCATCGCTTTTACTTGACGATATGTACCGCATAGGAGGGTTCAGCCTGTTACGAGGGTTCGATGAGCAATCGATTTACGCGAATATTTATTCAATAGGTACGGTGGAGTTCCATTACCTGCTGGAACAAAATTCATTCATGTACCTTTTTTACGATTTCGGCTGGTACCGTGGAGCAATATCCACCCAGGGAACTATTGAAAATAATCCTTATGGTTTTGGGGTAGGTATGGATTTCCAGACCAAGGCGGGAATATTCTCCATTTCCTATGCATTGGGCGCAGACTCTCCGGCTCCCATCAACTTTAAAGACGGGAAAATAAATTTCGGGATAATAAACAGCTTCTGAAAAAGGCTTAGTGGTGGGCGTTTTCGCCGTGTCCTTCTTTCTCCTTGTCGTCTTTTATAAGAAAGTAAATACCCAGCATTGCGCCTATTCCGGTGAATGCAACACCAAAGGTGCTCCAGCCATGGGCATCAGCATCAACATCTAATACAGCAAAACGGAAAGGACCTACGTAGGTAACCGTAAAAATGGCGAGTGCTATAAGGTGGCTCTTTTTCATAACGGCAAAGATTAATTTTTACTGCCGACAAATATAATAAAATAGTTAGAAATCAAAACAAGTAGCTAGTCGTAAGTCATTAGTCGTAAGTAATTTTGTGAGTAAGAACGCGTGAGGGATAGTAGCGAAAAGCCCACAGCGAAGCGAGGACTTGAAGCGGATAGCCCGACCCGAAGGGGCACGCCCAAGAAATAAGTAAAAAGAAATTGTAGGTATTATAAAGCTTTACCACCAAAATACTTAGTAACCCTATTCATAAACTGGGCGTGGATATAGGCATTGGTGGCGGCAATACTGCGACCGAAAATATAGTCGGGGCCATTATTGAAATCAGATAAGTTGCCCCCGGCCTCCTTAACTATAAGCGCCCCGGCAGCCACATCCCAGGGCTTAAGGCCATATTCATAAAAAGCCTCAAATCGCCCGCAGGCCACATAACAAAGATCGACTGAAGCCGAGCCAATCCGCCTGATGCCTTGAGTGCAGGTCATAAACTCCTTAAACAGGTCCATATATTCGTTATGCAGGGCAAAATCGTTGTAAGGGAAGCCAGTTGCGATAAGCGAGTCTTCCAGCTTTGTTTGGGGCGATACCTTAATGGGTTTATCATTAACCATTGCCCCTTTACCTTTAATAGCGCTATAACATTCTTTAAGGTTTAGTTCATTAACTATTCCGAGAATGGGTTCATTATCTTTTACCAGCGCTACACTGATAGCAAAACAAGGCAGGCGGTGTATGAAATTGGTGGTTCCATCAAGCGGGTCAATTATCCAGGTATATTCTTTTTTCTCGCTCTCTCCGCTTTCTTCCGCTAAAATGCCACTGCCGGGTAGTATTCGTAAAAGGCCTTCTATAAGCGCTTTTTCCGAGCCTTTATCTACATACGAAACAAGGTCATTAAAGCCTTTTTTCTCAATATCGTTTTGTGTGAATTTGTCTCTTTCGCCGAGTATAAAACGCCCCACACCCTGCGTAAGCGCTACAACTTTGTTGCAGATATCCTCAAGTGGTAATTCCATTCTTTTTAGCTCGCTTGGTGAAATAGTAAATACCGAAAATGCCCAACAGGAAAAAGATGGGAGAGATTAGCTGCGCCTGTGTGGCCTCTATTCCGAAAAAGTGGTATTTGGTATTTACACGTATAAGCTCAATAAAGAAACGTTCAACCCCGTTCATGGCAAGGTAAATACAGAATATTACTCCCGGCGCTTTAATATGTTTTCTCATTCTCCATAATATGAAGAACAGTATGGCGCAGGTAACCGTTTCATAAAACGGGGTAGGGAACACAGGAGGATCAAGAACGGTGCAATGTTCTCCAATGCAATTAGGTATAGGAACGCCCATGTTAGATACATTATGGGGGTAACCGAAGGCCCACATCCAGTCGGGTAAAAAGCTCATCCAGCCTGGCTTAGGCGCAGTGTTAACTATACCCCAGTCGCCATCGCCTGCCATCTGGCAACCAATACGGCCGATTGAATAGGCTATCAGCATGGCCGGTGCAGCAGCATCCATAAGGGGAAGCAGCGAAAGGCCTTTCTTTTTTGCATAGGTAAGTACGAATATGGTGCCGACAATTAAGCCGCCATAAACAGTTAGACCGCTGAACGAGAAAAGCATACCCACCGGGTCGGCCATAAAGGCGCTGAAGTTTTCAAGCGAATCGAATAATTTGGCACCAATCAACCCGCCAGCAGCAGATATTAGGGTAATGTCTCCAACCATTTGGTGCGGGAACACCTCTTCATCAACCAATTTGGGTTCGGGTAAACGTTCTTTTTCTTTTTCGCGGTAGCGCAGGTAAGCATATAACCCACCAAGCAAAAGTCCGCCAATAAGGTTGCCTTTTAGTGAAAGCAAATAGCCCTGAGTATCCTGCGTAAAGTTATCGAAGTCGAAGAAAATAAGGAACAGTTTATAGCCAACAATAAAAGCTACAGCAAACGATTCGAAGAGTTGCAAAGGGGTTGCCCTTTTGCCACGCATTACCTTTCTCCAGAAGGGTTTCATCAATCCTTCTTTTTCTTTTCTTTTCAGTTCCCTGGCTAACACATAACTCGCCGTTAAAAATGAAATGGCTACAAAAAAACCGAATGTTTGTACCATTTTCAACCCTGCCAGCCTAATGCCGAAAAGGTCCTGGAACATGTAATATAGGGAGGCGTACATACTTAGTAGATGGCCGAAACCACTTGTTTATTCACTTTAATAGATGATTCAATTATATCGGCCGAAGCGGTTCTGTCGGGGTTAATGGCTTTTAATAAAACATTGGCTGTATTGTATTCAAGCATTTCGTCAAATTCTGTTTTTACGCGCACATAGTTATCAGTGTAGCCATACAGGAAACCATCTTTACTCCCCCCCTCGAACACCACTGTTCTTTCAGTTCCAAGGTTCTGCTCATAAAAATGCCTCAACTTTTTCTCCGATAATATCTGCAGCATGCGGTTCCTTTTCCGGCGTACTTCCACAGGCACAACATCGGCGCTTTCGGTTGCCAGTGTATTAGCTCGTTCAGAATAGGTGAATACATGCAGGTAAGAAACATTAAGCTCGTTGAGGAACTTGTAGGTTTCGTTGAAATGTTCGTCAGTCTCGCCAGGGAAACCCGTTATAACATCAACACCAATACAGCAATGAGGCATTAACGATTTTATTGTCGCCACCCTGTCTGCATATAAATCGCGCAGGTATCGGCGGCGCATCTTTTTCAAGATGTCATCAGAGCCCGATTGCAATGGAATATGAAAATGAGGCGTAAATCTTTTTGAATTGGCAACCCATTCAATGGTTTCGTTCTTCAACAGGTTAGGCTCAATAGATGAAATACGGAAACGCACATCAGCATCGTTATTATCAAGTGCCATAACCAATTCATGAAATGTCTCGGTATGCTGGCCTGATTCAGGATTGCTTATGCCAAAGTCACCAAGGTTTACACCTGTAAGCACTATTTCGCGAACACCTTTTGAAGCAATTTCATTCACATTTTTCAGTACATTTTCAACGGTATCGCTCCGGCTTTTACCGCGGGCAAGAGGTATGGTACAATATGAGCAACTGTAATCGCAGCCATCCTGCACTTTTAAAAAACTGCGTGCCCTGTCTCCGGAAGAATAAGCCGAGTGGAAACCCAAAGGCTGTTCTATTTCACAGGAATGTATTTCAGTATAAGTCTTTTTATCAAGGTCATGTAAGTAAGTCGCAATGTTGAATTTCTCTGATGCTCCCAGCACAAGGTCAACGCCTTCTATTTTGGCAATCTCCTGGGGCTTAAGCTGGGCATAGCAACCGATAATGGCAATAAAAGCGCCGGGTGCACGGTTTAGCACCGTACGTACTATGTACCTGCATTCTTTATCGGCCTCATGTGTTACCGAACAGGTATTGATAATATAGACATCGGCCTTTTCTTTAAAAGCCACTTTATCAAAACCTTCTTCAGCCAGTTTTTTAGCTATAGCAGAAGATTCTGAATAGTTGAGCTTGCAGCCCAATGTATGTATGGCAAATGTCCGTGCGCTGTCCATAGAACAAAAGTAGGCATTTGGATTATATGGAGGGTACCTTGTCAACACTCCATGTTTAATAACGTGCTGAAAGGGTGCATTTTTAGCGCTTTTATGAGCTGTATCTTTGAAGGTAAATACTTTGTGTATGCGTAAAAATATACTCCCCGGGCTCTGTATATCACTCCTTGTTTTCCTTGTTTCCTGCGGCCCTAAGCACGAGGCGGAGGAGAATATTTTCCGATACAATGAAATGGGCGACGTTACCTCGCTGGACCCGGCTGCCGCGCGCAGCTTTGAAAACATCTGGGTCGATAACCAGATATATAACGGCCTGGTGCAAATGGGCGATTCATTCCATATTAAACCATGCATTGCAAAATCGTGGGATATAACCAATAACGGCACTATTTACACCTTTCACCTGCGCACCGATGTATATTTCCAGGACGACTCTATTTTCCCGCAGGGCAAGGGCAGGCAGGTGGTAGCCAACGATTTTGTACACAGCTTCTTCCGTCTTTTCGATGGACGTGTTTCCGATGCAACCACCTTACTTAACGATGTCGACCGCACTTACCCCGGTACTATACAGGGGCTCAGTGCATCTAATGATTCCACCTTCATCATATACCTGAAAAAGCCCTACGCTCCATTTATGAATATACTTACCATGAAATATTTTTCGGTGGTGGCTATTGAGGCGGTTGACAAATTCGGATTGGATTTTGGTGAGCATCCTGTCGGCACGGGTCCTTTCAAGTTGAAGAATTGGGTTCATGGCAATAAAATGGTGCTGGCAAAAAACAGTCATTATTTTGAAAAAGATGCACAGGGCAGCCCCCTTCCTTACCTCGACGGGGTGGTTATATCATTCATTAAAGATATGGAGACCTCTTTCCTTTCATTTATCGATGGTAAGTTCGATATGGTTTCAGGTATTTCTGCTATTAACACCAAGCAGGTTTTTTCATCAACAGGCGAGATGCGTAAAGAGTTTAAAGATAAATTTTACCTGCAACGCGTACCGTTCCTTAAGACAGATTATTTAGGCTTTATGATTGACCCGACACACTTGCGCGATAAGAATATTGTTACCACTAACGCCACCATTCGCAAGGCCATAAACTATGCCATAAACAAGGAAGATTTGGTGCGTTACCTCCGTTACAATGTGGGCATTCCTGCCATAAATGGTTTTATTCCTCCTATACTAACGGGCAATAAGAATATGAAAACAGTGGGATATGATTATGACCCCGATAAGGCCAATGCATTGCTTAATGAAGCAGGTTACCCCAACGGCAAGGGCCTGCCCGAAATCAATATCTACATACCCGACGATTTCAGCCCTATAGCCCAGCATATACAGCAGCAATTGCAGCAAATAGGACTGAAGGTGAATATACAGCGAGAGCGCCCTGCAGTGCTGGCAGAATGTGTGGTAAGCGGACAGTGCTATTTCTTTAAAAAATCGTGGGTGGGCGATTACCCCGATGCGGAGAATTTCCTGTCACTCTTCTATAGCAAAAACTTTACCCCCGAAGGCGTTAATTTCTTCCATTATTCCAATCCGAAGTTCGATACGCTCTATGAGCACTCACTTGCTGAAAGCAATGATTCCATACGCAATGCTGAGTACAGCGAGATGGATAAGCTGGTAATGGACGAGGCTCCTGTAGTGGCTTTGTATTACGATGAGGTCATTCGCCTGGTAAATAAAAATATATCGGGTTTACCTATCGACCCGCGCAATTCACTCGACTTAAGGTTTGTAAAGAAGAAACTGCCGGAGTAGAGGCTGTCATGCTGAACTCGTTTCAGCATCGCATTAATTAGCTCAGTATTATTGTGACCCCGATCCGCCAGCCGGCGGACGGTGACTGTTTAATCAGAATAACCTTAACCAGAAGGGCAGTATATCGTAATACACCCAGTTTATCATTACAATGGCGCGTTGTATGATGGGAATTTGCTTCACTACTTCTTAACGGTTAGTGAAAACTCCGCTAACATCATTTTGAAAAGTTCATCCTGGTCGGGGTCGCTTACTTCCTCTTCTTTAGGATAGTCAGCTTCGTTATATTTGAAAATGCTCCATTCGCCATCGTTATATTCAAGCGCGGTAAGGTTTTCAATCCAGTCGCCTGAATTCATATAGGTAATAGAGCCTTTGTCATTATCAATCTGCTTTATTTCAGGCTGGTGAATGTGTCCGCATACCACATAATCGTAACCATTTGATATGCCAATGTCAGCCGCTGTTTTTTCAAAGTCGTTTATAAACTTCACCGCGCTCTTAACACTGTCTTTTATCTTTTTCGATAGCGATATTTTACCACGGCCCAGGCCCACAGATACATAATTAATGAACCTATTTATTAATATAAGCAGGTCGTAACCGTGGCCGCCGAGTTTAGCCAGCCATTTGGAGTATTGCATAGTTACGTCGAACACATCACCATGGAATATCCACGCCTTTTTACCATTATCAAGCTTAAGAACCGTTTTGTTCTTAATAGTCATTTTGCCAACCTTAAGGCCCACAAACTTTCTCAGCATTTCGTCGTGGTTGCCGGTAATATAGGTAACCTTCACTCCCTTGGCCATAAGGCTCACAATGCGCTTCACCACTTTCATGTGCGATTGGGGCCAGTAGCGCTTGCTGAAATTCCATATATCAATTATATCGCCGTTAAGTATAAGCCTGCCCGGCTGAATACTTTTCAGGTATTTTAACAACTCTTCGGCATGGCAACCATAGGTACCCAGGTGCACATCAGACAATACTACTATGTCTACTTTTCTCTTCCCCATGTTTTCCATAATTCAAATTCTTTAGTTGTTAAAAGGACTTGATGGATATTCTTACAAAGGTACAGGGTCCGTATGCTGCCCCGAGCTATGCGCTCAGCCTGTTGTACACAGCATTGTCAACAACTAAAGGTGTGCAAAGGTATTACACACCTCAATAAAATCAGCCATTTCAGGGCATTCTTAACAATTCCTTTAAATCGATACTATTGAGTAAACATTCCCTTAACATTGCTTAATGGCTAATTTGCAATGAGTTAAGGGACCGGTAGAGTATCATAATAAGAAATCATTTGAGCAGGAGGTGAGTGAGTTTATGCCGAAGTATGGCCGGGCTAAAGCCCATATTGGTATTGCATTCTTTTAACCATCAGCTAAAGCAGACCGCAATTGGATGTTTTCTGATTAGGGACAAAAGAAAACCCCTGACAATATCGCCAGGGGTCTCTTTATAATAAAGGAGGGCTCTTACGCCTTCACCAAACTCATGTGCTTAATTATCTCATCGCCAAACTCCGAGCATTTTAGCAAGGTTGCACCCTGCATTTGCCTTTCAAAGTCGTATGTAACACGTTTAGCCGCGATAGAGCTTTCCATTCCGCGATAAACCAAATCGGCGGCTTCAATCCAGCCAAGGTGCTCAAGCATCATAGCTCCGGAGAGGATTACCGAACCCGGGTTTACCTTGTCAAGGTCAGCGTACTTAGGGGCAGTGCCGTGTGTAGCTTCGAATATAGCGTGGCCGATAACATAGTTAATGTTCGCGCCGGGCGCTATGCCAATACCGCCAACCTGTGCTGCAAGAGCGTCAGATAAATAGTCGCCGTTAAGGTTAAGTGTAGCAATTACATCAAAATCTTCCGGGCGGGTAAGCACCTGCTGAAGGGTAATATCGGCAATTGAATCTTTAATAAGTACTCTGCCCGCTGCCAGCGCTGCTTTCTGTTCAGCGTTAGCGGCTTCTTCACCTTTTTCTTTCTTGGTCTTTTCCCATTGCATCCAGGTATAAACCTTATCGCCAAACATATTTTCGGCAAATGCATATCCCCAGTCGCGGAAAGCGCCCTCGGTATATTTCATAATGTTGCCTTTATGCACAATGGTAACCGATTTGCGCTTGTGCTTAAGCGCGTAAGCTATAGCGCCATGCATCAACCTGTTGGTTCCGGTTTTGCTAACTGCTTTAATACCTAATCCTACATTCACGCCATCAGGCTGGCTCTTTGCCATGTCGCCTAATTCTTTGTAAAAGTCTGCAACCTTTTCCTGGGTTCCAAAACGGATTTTTGCAAAATCTTTAGGGAATTCTTTAGCAATAAAGTCGAGCACCTTTTGTGCTTCAGGGCTTCCGGCTACGTATTCAATACCGGCATAAATATCTTCAGTGTTCTCACGGAAGATAACCATGTCAACCGCTCCGGGGTTCTTTACCGGCGAAGGAACACCTTCGAACCACCTTACAGGGCGTAAGCAAACATACAGGTCGAGTATCTGGCGAAGGGCAACATTCAGCGAACGTATGCCACCACCTACGGGGGTTGTAAGAGGGCCTTTGATACCTACAATATATTCTTTAAAGGCAGCCAGTGTTTCATCGGGCAGCCAGCTACCGGTTTTTTCAAAAGCTTTTTCGCCTGCCAGTACTTCTTTCCATGCAATCTGGCGTTTGCCGTTGTATGCGGTTTTAACTGCGGCGTCGATTACGCGAACCGATGCGCGCCATATATCGCGGCCTGTGCCGTCGCCTTCAATAAAAGGTATAACAGGACTGTCGGGTACATTTAACTGGCCTTTTGTGATCGTGATTTTTTGTGCATTCATACTTTTAGTTTTTAAAGTTTGTAAAGTTCATCAAGTTCTTAAAGTTTATAAAGTCTGTCAAGTTCATCAATTGCCTACTACTTTATAACTGATTTTAATATCCGAAAATGTCTTCCATAGTAAGGAAGTTTGTCTTACCATATTTTTCCAGCGCCTTCAGGTCTAAGTCTTTTTTGTTGCCCATTACAAGTATAGTATATGGCTGGTGCGCAATTTTATCTTTATGGAATTTCTGTATGTCGTCAAAGGTAAGATTTGGCAGCTTATCATACACCAATTTTCTTGTGTCATAGTCAATGCCAAGCCTCATGGCGTTTTCGTAGTTGAACAATATAGCCTCGCGTACAATGCGTGTGGAAGCAATACCCTTTATAACCGATTCTTTTGATGTTTCCCATAATTGAGGGAAGTAGGAAATAGTGTCATTCAGGAGTTGCATCATACCATCAACCGCTTGTGAAAGCTTATCGGCCTGTGAACCAATATAGGCAAGGTTATAGTAGTGCTGGGTGCTGTCGCCTGGAGCAGAGTAGCGGCAGAAAGTGGCATACGCCAGCGCCTTCGATTCCCTTAACGACTGGAACACAATAGATGCCATTGACCCGCCGAAGTATTCATTATATAATGATATTTCAGGATTAATAGTAGGGTCATATTTACCGTCTCCGCGTTGCAGGATAATTATTTCTACCTGTTTCATTTTATGGTCAACTACATAAACCTGGTTGGTGCCTGCCAGCTGCTGGAAGTTCTCGGCCTTAGGCGCGGGTATAAACTTATCGGGCATTTTATGGTACTTTGCCAATGCGCTTGTCAGTTGGTCGGGCGTTTGTGAGCCATAGTAAAGCACATGGTGGTTATAGCTGCAAAGTTTATGCAGAATGTCAGTAAGCTGTTCTGGTTTCAACTGTTTTAACTCATTGTTTGAAAGTATGTAAGTAACGGGAGAATTTGCACCGTAAACCCCATAGCTGTAAAGCGCCGAGAAGAGGATGGTATTCTTCTCCATTTTACTGTCTTCGCGTTCCTTAAGCAATGCATCCTGCAGTTTCGCCATGTTCGATGTATCGGGCTGGGCATCGGCAATAATGTTTTCAAATAATTTCAGGGCGGGAGTAAAATTGTTCGTTAGTCCTGTAAGGTTTACATATAGCCTGTCCTTGTCGCAGAAAGTGGCATAAGAGCAGGCCAGCTTAAAGAATTCCTGTTGCACCTGTGCAGGTGTCATTTTCGAAGTACCGGAATATTTTAAATACGCCAGCGCGGGCTTTAACAGTTTGCTGTTCTTGCTGCCCATATCGAATATGTAAAACATATTAAAGGTGCTGTCTTCGGTATCGCGCACATAATATACAGGCAGTTTATTCCCTACAGTATATTTCTGCACATCTTTTTTATAGTCAACAAACACAGGCTGTATGGCATTTGTCTTCTCCGATTCAATGTTTTTTACAAAAGGCGATTCATCACCGGCATTGGTCTGCACAGGGGTAATGGCAGGCTTCTGCACTTTTTCCACTGTGGTGTCTTCACCCTCTTTTTTGTAAACTACCACGTAGTTATTGGTGTAGTTGGCCTTTGCAAAATCTATCACATCCTGCTTGGTAAA
>JABDGY010000046.1 GCA_013285805.1 Bacteroidota bacterium
TATAAAGGGCTCATTGTTCTTTCCATTCATGAAACGTTCCTTTAGAGCAGCCATAGCTGACAGGCTTCTTAGCCGTTGTTACTTCCGTATTGCATGAAGCGCATTTGTACGTTAAATCACCTTTGTTGCCAAGGTTTATCCACCTGTGAAAGGGCGACCTGGGGCAGCCACCCTTTCCCGGCGAAGAGAGCCTGTATTGTACTTCGGCACAATCTGCACAATAATATACATGAATTGGCATGCTACAAGTTTTAGGCTTTTACCATGTTCTTAAAGTCGTTGTCATCCCTGAACTTAATGAACTCGCAATCCGTAGCGGCCATCTGCTTAAGCGATGCATCCTGGCCTATGGCTGTTTGCAGGTTGCTGATAACCGAGGCTTTGTCGTTGCCGCGTGCAGCAATAATAGCTCTCAGGTAATAGGCAATGGCAGTCTTGTTTCCTGATGCGTCAAGTGCCGACTGTGCGCCTTGCATATTGCCACTCAGAAGCATAGCAAGGGCTGTATTGAATGAACTAATGCTGCTCATCTTGCTTGCAGCGTCGGTGTAATTACCTGACTTTATATCTATTAATCCCATATTATACGCTACTTCATTTCCGGCTGATGAAGCTTTGCTGAAATGGCTCATTGCACTCTTTGTATCGCCATTTAACAGTGCTATAGCGCCAAGGTTGTTTTCTACAATAGGATTGGAAGGTGAAAGTTGGGCAGCTTTATTCGCATCGGTTTGTGCAGATTCAGTTTCATTCTTTTCTATCTCTACAAAAGCAGCATTATTGAAACCTCTCCAGTCATTTGGGTAGAGCTTTTCAGCGGTTTTATATATGGCGTTTTTCTGAATTAAATCGCTATATAATGTGGCAGCATAAAGTATCTCGTTAGCTGAAAGGCTGTCAGGATGCGACATGGCCAATTGCTTAATCTGCTCATCGGTCCTGCTTTTCTTTTCAGCGTTCAGTATAATTACCGACCTTCTCAACTTAGGCAATATGTTATTAGCCAGTTCTGTGTAGGTTGCTGCCATGTCTTTTATTTCCTTCATCCGCTGGTCGTGGTCGGTATACATTGAGAGTACACGCAGTATCAGGTCTTTGTCTTTTATGGTTGAAGCCTCAACCATTGTGCGGAACCCATCCCAATCCATGCCGGTTTTGTCAATGCTGTAAAAGGTTTTCTCTGCTCCGAATTTTGTATCAAGCTTTTTGGTATGCATGGCTTTAAACATGCTTTCAAGCGATGTTATGGAGGCTTTTGCCCTGTCATCAGCTAAATGCGAGTTGAAAGCTGTTTCACCATCTGGTGACGCAAAAGCTGAAAGAGTGATATTGTTAAATGTATAGTCTTCTGCAATACCTTTTTTAATAAACTCCTCAAACTCCTTCATCTCCTTGCTTTTCATTTCCGATTGGCGCACATCGGAACGGCTTATCACAAAGAAGATATGCGATGTGTCCTTTTCCTGTGTTGTTTTGGTGAAGTTATCCTTAGCGAGTATTGGCCTTGCATCTTTCTGAACAAGTAAGGCGGTAGTTATAGTACCATCAGCTACCTTCACTGCAGGCAAGGCTTTCTTATTGTTTTCTATTACTGCGTCAATATCCAGTTCATCGGTTTTCATCTTTGGCGTATAAGCAACTTTATCTGAATAGCTAACGCTTCCGCCTTGGTCGTAGCTAACCTTTGTACCGCTTTGGGTAGCTCTCTCACCGACAAGAGTTATAGGCTTTAATGGCTGGGTTGTTCCGTCAGATAGCTTAAGGGTAGGAGTAACGGTTACTATAGCCTTTTTATTAAAGTATTTGGCCGGGTATTGTGCGCTTATAGTAATGGCTACACTGTCGCCGTCATCTTCCATAGGGTTTGGCTTTACAGTATATTTAATAAGTGAAGCATCTTTTAACATTTTCGATAATCCATTGCAGCCAACAGTGCAGATTGAGATTAGACCTATAGCAGACAGAATGTAGTGTTTATGTGTTTTCATTTTTATGAAGTTTAATTGTTAGGTGTCTTAATAGTTAAATAAGGCACTTGCTTTTTGAAATACGATTAAAAGTAAACCAACTTTCATCCCTAAATCAGCGCTTTTAATCAAGCAAGTGCCTATGCATTTATATCTTATTTAATTGATACTACCAGGTATTTGCTTTCGCTCCAGAATAATGATGCATCAGTAATAACCAATGAATCGCTCTTATCCGTACCTGTTATTTTATAAGAGTTATCTGGATGGCTTGTAATTACTTTAAGGAATTTGCCGTTTAATGGTATAGCATGAAGTACAACCATATCGCCCTGTGTGAAGTCTGACGTATTTAGCTCCGGGTTAAGCTCGGTAGTGCGGCCAATGCCCAGTACACCGCCTTTCTTATCTACCAGCCCTTTTGCTTTTAATTCCTTCATGGTACCAACAGTATAGTAAACAGTATTGACCTCAATTCTCATGGCATTAATTTCGGCCCGCTGCTTGTTTATTATACTCACACTATCATTAAATTGCTGGGTAAGTGTTGCTAAAGCCTGGTTGGCACTAGCCAGCTTCGACTGCAGCTCGGCTATTTCAGCATCTTTCTCCGACACTTCTTTGGTCAGTCGTGCTATCATCTTTTCAAGCCCTGCATTCTTATCTCCCGTCTTTTTAAGCTTTGATTCAAGCCGGTTTATTTCTCGCTTGTTCCGTATTATTAATTTGTCCAGCGATTTTATATCGGCTACTGTATTGGAACCTATAGGCTCACCCGTCCCTCTGCCTGATAATATTCTTTCCCTTGCTTTAATACTATCAAGGTTATCTTGTATTTCATTAAAGGCAGTTATATATGATGATATAGCTGAGTCTTTTTTCTGGCTTTGTGCTGCTAAAATGGAATCCTTTGCAGCCAATGCCTTAAGTTGTTGCTCCTGTTGGGAGCTATTGCACGATGCCAGCGCAAGCACGGCAGCAATGCAGAATATACGTTTCATAATGTATGAAGTTTAAAGAATACTAACTAAATAGATGACCATTAAACTCCTTATATAAAGGATATTTAATATGGAAACATCGCCCTGAAAGGGAGGTGTAACCTTAGTTAGCAGCTAAGCGGAGGCGAGTGGAGCGAAAAAGAAGAATAGAATATAGTGCGGGCCTGTATTTTCCAGGGCGATTCGGTGCAATACTCGGCCGGTGTAAAGCCATCGCTTTTAAGCTGGCCGTAATCTGTAATATCGCGTGATTGTAGTTTTATCGGAGCTACACTTATTTTGTCTTTGCCTGTTTCATTGTACCTCAGGATAAGTAAAGCGAAACCGCGGGAAGGAAAGCTATCTGCAGTGGTTGATTTATTTATTGAAGAGTGTAGAGTGAAAGTTGCAGTGGTATTATTCTCAGTGTATTGTGATTGTGTAGTTACCTCTGTAAAGGCCCTGTTTACAAGCGTTAGAAGAAGAACTAATACTATCCATTTGCAATGCCTTATCATAACTTACTGATGTGATTCTGAGTACAAAATAAACACATTATATGTAATGTGGTGCTTAAATGAAGTTAAAATTTGTTAACCGCACTGTTTCAGCGGTTTCTGATTATTAGTTAAATACCTCAAAAGTGTACCGCATCTGCATAAGTTGATCGAGTGAATTTTTGGTGAGGCTTTTATCGAGTGTTATATTCAGCTTCATATCATTATTGACAAGGTTACTGTCGAATGTTCCATATCGGGTGAAAGTAAGGGTTCCTTTGGAATATTCTATATGGTAGTGGTTACTATCAAGAGCATTGAAGCCTATTTTCGTGTTGTATAAATTAGAGTCAAGGTAAATGACATTAACTTTGAAAGGGGCAGTATCCCTTATTAACTCTGTTGTTCGTAACCTGCCTTCAATAAAGTACGCAACACCTTTTTCATGATGCTCCACAGGATGTAAACATGAAGTGGTAAGGAGCATCAATAGGGGAGTTATAACAAGCGAAATCTTTCTCATGTGGAGTAGTTGTTTCATACAAATGTATCAAAACAAAATCCCCGGATTGACCGGGGATTTTAAAGTTCTTAGTTTCAATCTATATTATATTCCTAACTTCTTCCTGATGTCGGCAGGAATGGCATTTTTGTTAACCATAATGCAGGTTGTCTTGTAAAGGAAATAAGGAACTGATACATAATCGTATCCTTTGCAATAGTTAGCAGTTCCCCATGAATTCTTTACAATATAGTACTGGTTACCATTCTGGTCCTTTGCTATGCCTGTAATCTGCATACCATGGTCGTCGGTAGTGGCAAGGTTATCGAAAGCCTTCTGGCGCATGTCCTGTGTAATTTTCTTTTCAGGCACCGGGTTTGTGAACATGGAATCTTTCTGGCTTTTTGTCATTGAACCTACTTCCATATCAGGAACTACCGCAAGGCTGCTGCTGCGAAGATCGCAGTAAGGTTCGCTTACATCGGCTCCCCATTCTACCGTGTAGCCATTCATAAGCGCGTTATCGGCAATCTTCTGGAACTCATCAAGCGGGACATTGTATGCTTCACCGTTTTCAAAGTTATCGGCCACTTCCAGAATGAACTTAGAATAGAAAGGGTGATGTGTGAAAGAAGTAATCTCTACATAGTCGTCAGGGTTAATGCCTAAGTATTTGGCAAATGTCATAGGTGTGTAGCTTTTGCCCCCATAGTTAAATTCAGTTGGAGGTGCGCCCATGTACCCGTCAAGCGCGCCCTGGAAAGCAGCGAACCAGTTTGAGTTAAGGTGGCCCTCAGGTAATTTAAGCATGGCATCGAGCATGGCTTTAAGCACACTGTTCATTTCGCTGAATTCAGGCTTGTCCATATCATCGGGCATACCCCTGTATACGGTTGCAGGCACAATACCGAAAAGCCTGACAGCATTAATTACATCGTGCGGTTCGCCACCATCATCGAACTGGGCCTTACCTGTATAACGAATGTAGTTCCTTGCTTTCAGCAGGTACATGCTATGGATAACAAATTCCTGTGAAAGTGGTATTTCGCCTTTGCCCATACGCAGCAGTTCCGATTCAAGGAACGACTGGGTAGAGAAGCACCAGCAGGTACCGCTGTGGAACTGATTTTTTACGCTGGTTGCGGCATTATCTTTTACAATAGTAAACTTATAGTTACTTCCGGGTTTATTGGTAGTTGGTATATCGGGTTGCTGAGCAAAAGCCGCTGAACCGATTAAGAGCAGGGCCAACGCGCTGCTCCATATTCTCTGTTTCATAAAGGTAATTTTTGGTTATGTATAGTTAAAAATTGATTACAAAGCAATGAACAACGATTTGCCGCTTCCCTTTTTTTGCTGGGGAGCAGCCAGCGAACGTGCAGCATTAGCAATATCTTCAGGGCTGAAGCCGCACTCTTTATATAATTCCGATTGTGTGCCCTGTTCCACAACCTTATCTGGTATTCCCAGGCGGATTACTTTAGCATTGTAGTTATTATCGGACATAAATTCAAGTACTGCACTGCCAAAACCACCCATAATGCAACCGTCTTCAACGGTAATTACTTTGTCGAAGCGGGTGAACACTTCGTGCAGCATTTGTGTGTCTATAGGTTTAACAAAACGCATATCGTAATGTGCGGCGTTAATGCCCTCATCAGTCAATGTCTTACACGCTTTAACGGCAAGATTGCCCGGGTGTCCTATGCTTAGTATTGCCACATCCTGGCCATCTTTTATTTTTCGACCCTTACCGATCTCAATTTCCTTAAACGGCTGCTTCCAGTCAATAATAACGCCATTGCCACGAGGGTAACGTATAGAGAATGGATTAGTAATAGTATCTAATTGTGCAGTGTACATCAGGTTGCGCAGTTCTACTTCATCCATAGGCGCTGACACAATCATGTTCGGCACACAGCGGAAATAAGCAAGGTCGTAGTTGCCATGGTGCGTTGCTCCGTCTGCCCCTGCAAGTCCTCCACGGTCGAGGCAGAAAATAACTTTCAGGTTCTGTATGGCTACATCATGTATCACCTGGTCGTATGCCCTTTGCATAAAGCTGGAGTATATGTTGCAGAATGGTATTAAGCCGCGTGTAGCCAATCCGGCCGAGAAAGTAACAGCGTGTTGTTCAGCAATGCCCACGTCAAAAGCGCGGTCGGGCATAGCTTTCATCATTATATTCAGCGAGCAGCCCGTGGGCATGGCAGGAGTAATACCCATAATGCGTGAGTTCAACTCAGCCAGTTCTACAATAGTGTGTCCGAATACATCCTGGTATTTTGGCGGTTGAGGCGCATCTGACTTGGTTTCAGTAACCTTGCCTGTTATCTTGTCGAATGTACCGGGAGCGTGCCAGAAAGTCTGGTTGCCTTCTTCCGAAAACTTGTAGCCTTTACCTTTCATGGTTAGGCAATGCAATATTTTCGGCCCGGGAATATCTTTAAGGTCCTTAAGTATGCGTGCAAGGTGGGTTACATCGTGTCCGTCAACCGGGCCAAAGTAGCGGAATTTCAACGATTCGAACAGGTTACTCTGGTGCAGTAAAGAAGTCTTAATCGCATTCTCAACCTTCGAAGCTATATCCTGTGCATTGGGGCCGAACTTGCTTATTTTACCCAGCAGTTTCCAAACCTCGTCTTTAACTTTATTATAAGCCGGCGATGCCGACATATCGGTAAGGTATGCACGCAAAGCGCCAACATTAGGGTCAATTGACATGCAGTTGTCGTTCAGCACAACAAGTATGTTTGACTTAGATATGCCTGCATTGTTCAGTCCCTCAAAAGCAAGGCCTGCCGTCATGGCTCCATCACCAATAACTGCAATATGTTTACGGTCGTCTTCTCCTTTGTAGTGCGATGCTACCGCCATTCCCAATGCAGCTGAAATAGAGGTAGAGGTATGCCCTACGCCAAAAGTATCGTATTCGCTTTCTTTACGGTTAGGGAAACCGCTTAGCCCTTTATAAAGTCTGTTGGTAGGGAAACGGTCCTTTCTGCCTGTAAGTATTTTGTGCCCATATGCCTGGTGGCCCGTATCCCATACCAGTTGGTCGTATGGAGTATTAAAAATATAGTGTAATGCCACGGTAAGCTCAACCACGCCAAGGCTTCCGCCAAAGTGGCCGCCTTTTTCCGAAACCACATCAATAATAAACTGCCTGAGCTCATTACAGACCTGCGGTAAATCGGTCTCTTTAAGTTTCCTTAGGTCGGCGGGGAGATTTATGGTTTCAAGAAGATTTTGTCCCTGGCTCATTAAAATAACAATTCGTTAACTATGATTTTACTAAGCATGCAAAGATAGGTTATTTGTCATAATTTCCCTATTTGTATTGTTAAAAGCTGTTAAATGGTGTATCTATCAGCATAAATGGCCATTATAATCAGTAGCTTTAATATTAATTCAGTTTGTTAGTTTTGCGCATATTATGAAAAGATTCATCCTGCTTTCCCTCCTTTGTTTTTGCTTTATCGGTCTTGCTTTCGGGCAGCATGATCAGAAGCTTTCAACAAAGAATAAGAAAGCCATTAAGTTTTATCAGCAAGGAGGCGATGCTTATACACTCGGTCATTATGACGATGCTATTCCGCTTATGCAACAGGCTATAAAGGAAGATACTTCATTTATAGAGGCCCATATAGTGCTTGCCGATTTATACGAGAAGACGGGAAAGCCCGAAGATGCGGTTTCGGAAGACAAAAAGGTTATCAATTTAAACCCCGCCTTTTTTCCCAGTACCTATTTTACCATTGGCAGGATAGATGTAAGCCTTGGCCATTATACCGAAGCCCTTAGGTTTTTACAGATATTCCAGCAGTTGGGCACAAGGGACCCCAATATGAACCTGCAAACACCTTTACTTATACAGGACTGCGATTACGGCGCATGGGGATTAAAACATCCCGTGCCTTTCAATCCCCAGAATATGGGCGATGCCATTAACACCCCTATGTGGGAGTATTTCCCTACCCTTACTGCCGACGGCCTTACCTTTATGTTTACCCGCCGCTTGCAAACCGATAATTACGACCAGGAAGATATTTATGTAAGCTATAAGGTAAATGGGCAATGGACGAAAGCCGTTAATCTTGGCTCTCCGCCTAATACTCCACAGTTTAATGAAGGAGCCCCAACCATTTCGGCTGACGGGCACTTGCTTATTTTTGCCAGCGAACGGCCGGGAGGATTTGGCAGCATGGACCTGTACTTTACCCTTAAGCGTGGCGACCAGTGGACAGAAGCGCGTAACCTGGGTAGGCCAGTTAATTCGGGAAACTGGGAATCGCAACCTTGCCTGGCTACAGACGGGCGCTCACTTTATTTTGTAAGGGCCGATAAGCGTTCCATTACAAGCAACATGGATATATTCCTCACTCACCTCGACGATTCGGGCTACTGGAGTTCGCCACAAAGGTTGGGCGATTCTATTAATACAGCAGCCGATGATTGCTACCCTTTTATTGCTGCCGATAACCAAACGCTCTATTTCTGTTCCGATGGCTGGCCGGGCATGGGTGGCATGGACATTTTCGTTTCCCGCAAAAAGGACGATGGTTCATGGGGCACACCTATGAACCTTGGTTACCCGATAAACAGCCCTAAGGATGAAACCAGT
This sequence comes from Bacteroidota bacterium, assembly GCA_013285805.1. GTDB lineage: Bacteria > Bacteroidota > Bacteroidia > JABEUT01 > JABEUT01 > JABEUT01. The sequence goes on from JABDGY010000046.1 coordinate 8,571, forward strand.
ATTGTGGTTGACCCTGGCGGGCAGCTGGCTTACTTTTCATCGGACAGGCAAGGTGGATACGGCGGGCAGGATATTTACAGTTTCGCGCTGAATGATGCGGTGAAGCCTACGCCTGTTACCTATATGAAGGGCAAAGTATACGATGCCAAAACGAAGCTGCCTGTGCAGGCCGCCTTTAACCTTATTGATTTAAGCACAGGCAAGGTGGTTATACAATCCTATTCATCGGCGCACGACGGAACCTTTTTGGTGTGCATACCGCTGAACAAAAACTATGCGCTGAACGCCAATGCAAGGGGTTATCTCTTTTACTCAGAGACCTTTGCCATGAAGGATTCCAATGCCAGCAAAATACACCCGTTTATGATTAACGTGCCCTTGCAACCTATTGACACCGGCGCGAAAATTGTACTTAAAAACGTGTTCTTCGCTACCAATAAATATGATCTTGAACCGCAGTCGCAGATTGAACTTGACAAACTGGTGGGCTTTTTAAACGCTAACCCCACGGTGAAGATTGAGATAAGCGGGCATACCGATAACCAGGGCACTCCGCAGAGCAACATTATACTTTCTAAAAACCGTGCTAAAGCGGTTTACCAATACCTGGTAGACCATAATATAGCTGCAGACAGGCTTACCTACAAAGGCTACGGACAAACCCGACCCATTGCAGATAACAGTACCGAAGAAGGCCGCGCCCAGAACCGCAGAACAGAGATGAAGATTGTGGGAAAATAGTATTAAGTATTAAGGCTGGGGAACTTAAACCTGTTTGAAAATGAAAACTAAACTTATTGGCTTATCTGCTTTCTCAGGGATTTTAGTGATGCTTGCTTTGTATGGCTTGTCTAAATCATCGGGTAACGCATACTTGTATGGCTGGGCATTGGTAGTTGCACCCGCTGTGCTTTTCGGGCTTGCAATTATAACTGCTGTAAAGGATAGTAAATGGTACAGGAAAATCATCTTGCTTATTTTAACTGAGGTTGTTTATTTCATCGCATATTACATGTGCGTAAGAATTGTATCGTATCCTAATGTTCTTGATTCAGCTGACAGTAGCGGTTTTTATGGTTTCCTAGCTGCGAGCGAATTCGGCGCAATTGCTTTTATAATGCTTTTCCATTTTGTTTTATATAAAATAGACAGGTTTTTCCTTTCGCTGATTTGCGGAGTAATTATTTCATGTATTGCTATTGTACCTTCCTTTTTACTGAACCCCAATAAAGATTCTGCATGGGCGGGCCTGCTAATATTCCCATGCTGGCAAATGGGTGTTGGTATTGCATTGGCGGTGGGAGTAAAGAACCCTTCGGCTTCTTAATCTCGTTTCTGTTGCAAATTTTACTGTTTTTCGTTGATTACTTATCAATGGAAATAACAATAAAAAATAAGCGATTATCAATAAAAATAATATTGATATGTTTTTAGAGGCCCCTATTTAGAGGCTATCCATTGATATAACAATGGATTTACAATAAAGAACCCTTAATTTTTACTAATTCATCCTGTTTCTGAATACTTTCCAGGTGCGTATATACTCCTGTTGGTATTCACATCTCACAACCAGGTATCCACGGAGGTTTACTATTTCAAAGAACTATTACAAGCAATAGGGTTGAGTACGTATACAAAGTTAGTACCGCACACCTGCATTTAGAAAGGAAAAGTGATGATGTTTTCAACACCCCCTATTTGTTATACCCTGAATGGCAAAAAATTAAATCCTTATTTGCTGATATGCGTTGCTGCCAATGAAATAATTACAGGCGTAATGCGGGCAACTACTTCCTCTTTTCTTTTGGGGTCGAAATTCCTTTCGTGCATAATTTCATTGAGAATCTCTACGCATTTAGTTTTAAAATGTATAAGCCGCATTTCATGCGTTTCAGCGCCTTTATTTTGTGGTAACGAAGCAAGGTGTATTTCAACCCTTTTAAGAAATTCTGTATGGAGGGCTTCCATAATAAAATGTGATGATTGTCACAAAATTATAACTATTTTAGAATATTGCCTGAATAATAACTAAAATGATAACCTTTAATGAATGCGTTAACTTTGTGAGATGAATAGGATTAGTAAACATTGTATTTTCCTTTTACTGTTAACTGCCATAAATACAATAGGTTATGCCCAGTTTAATACATACCATCCGTTTCCTTCAGCAAATGCAAGTTGGGCCGAGACAACATGGTGGGAAACATTCTGCGATGGAAATTATGTAAGCGGCAGCAAAGATTTTGAATACCGGTTAGTGGGTGATACAATTATCAATTCAAAAGAGTACCATAAGTTGAATATTTCAGGCGGCAGCGAATGGCTGACTTGCAAATCGGCCCCTTCATTCACTCTGCAAAAGTACGATTCAATAGCCGGGTTTATACGAGAAGATGGTGCGCATAGAATTTATTACTGTAACCCCGGAAAGAAAATTGGCGATACTCTGCTTTACGACTTTAATTTAAAGGTTGGCGATATATTGCCCGATACATATATTAATAAAAGGAGTAAAGGCAACAGGGTGCTTAAAATAGATTCTGTTTTGGTTGGCAATACTTACCGGAAGGAATATGTTATTTCAGCCGATTCGGTAAAGCCATTTGCCCGGCTTATTGAAGGAGTAGGCAGTACCCTCGGCCTGCTTGAGCCTATAAAAGTACCTTTTGAAGCAGGGTGCAGCTTAAATTGTTATAGTAATGGTGATATTACTGCTAATCCCGGTTTAAATAATGCTTCTATGGCAAACTCAACGGCCTTGCTGAAAGTTTATGCCGATAAAGCATACGAGATGTTTACCATAACCTATAATTTACCTCAGGGCTATAAAGATGCTTTGTTAAAGATATACAACATAAGGGGCGAGCTTATGAACATAAAGCCTGTAAGTAAAGGGGAGAGCCCGGTTACAGATAATGTATATAATCTCCTTGACGGGATTTATTACTACACTCTTTCTGCTAATAATAAAGTGCTGGCAAGCTATAAGTTTATTGTGCTGAAGTAAGCACAATTTATTTATTGTGTTGAACCAAATTAAAATGCAGGTGTATAAAGTAATATATTGCAGTTCTTATCAGTTATATAGTATTAAAGCTGCACAATATTGAATTACTCCATACTTCAAAAAAAAGCCATTTTGTTTTTATTGGCAGTTGTTACCTGTAGTGTAACGTATGCCCAATGCACTATACAAGGCAATGTAACCGATAGTACAAAGGCCCCTGTTCCTTACGCCGCAGTAGGGCTGCTTAATGCTAAAGACTCAGTAGTGGTAAAAGGCACGCTTACCAATGATGCAGGCTTATATTCTTTTGCCAACGTAAAAGTTACAACGTATCTTATTAAAATTGACCAGCCCGGCTATGCTGTTAAGTACTATGGTCCGGTGAAGCCCGATAGCGGAGAGGCCAAGCAATTGCCTGATATAATGCTAAGAAGTTCATCTAAGAATCTTAATGAAGTTTCTGCCACTGCACAAAGGCGTGTAATGGAATTTAAAGGAGGCAATGTGGTGCTGAATGTTGCAAATAGTGTATTGGCACAGGGTAACAGCGTGTACGACCTGCTTGAACATACACCGGGTGTAGTAATAGACAATAACAGCATAATTCTGCAAGGGAACAGCCAGGTTACTATAATGATTGATGAAAAGCCAATGCAGGTGCCGGCGGCCCAGTTTATACAATTACTGAAAGGCATGCCTTCGGAAAATGTAGAACGGATAGAAGTGCTGAAGAACCCTCCGGCTAAGTATGATGCATCGGGCACAGGTGGTTTTATAAATATTGTCTCAAAAAAAGCTCATGTGTATGGCCTAAGCGGGTTAATATACGGAACTGCATCGCAGGGTTTTTACCTTAGCACTTATGGTGGAATACAGTTAAATTATAAAACCAGGCATTTTACTTTTTACGGAAACATTAACCCGGAATATAATAACGATGTAACACCCAACACGCTCGCAGAACATTTTTACTCCGCCACGGGCACTACAATATTTACAACAAACGATGTTAACCAGGATATAGGTACGGCGCTTGTTGCCAAGGCGGGTATTGACTGGAACATAGACAGTAAAAACAGCATTGGGATAAGGACCGATTATGAGGTGACCAATGACCAGGGCTCCGATAACAGCGTCTTGAGTGTAAGCGGGCTCAACAGTCTCGGGTTCGACCATAATGTAAATGCAATAACTAGTCCCGATAATAACCCCGGTATAAGTTATGTTGTTAACGCGGAACATAAGTTCGATACAGCAGGTTCAGCAATTTCCTTTTCCGGAACATGCGATATAAGCAACGATTATGACCAGAATAATACTTCGTCCTATTATTATGCGGCCGATAACTCTTCTGTGCTTTCACCTTTTATTACATATTATAACAATGCTTTTAACCTGAATATTTATAATTGCCGACTCGATTTAAAAAAGGTCTTTAAAAACTCGCTTGAGTTTGAAACGGGTGTTAAATTCCAATACATGGGATTGAGTAGTTTCAACCAATCATTGTTCTATGATTCAAAAACAGGGCAGGATACTGTTTATTCTATGTATTCAAATACTTTTACCGGAAGTGAAACAACAGAAGCCGGTTATGTTACCGTAATTAAAAAAACAAAATACCTTACTGCAGGTTTCGGGCTAAGGGGTGAGAATGATATTCTGGTGGAACAGTCCCCTGCATATGGCCTGGACCTTACGCGGCAGGTGTTCTGTCTCTTTCCGGGCATGTCTTTAGAATATTCTAAAAACCCGGATAATAATTTTCAGCTTACTTTCAACCGCCGTGTCGACCGCCCCGATTATGGGCAACTGAACCCGCACGTATCTATAAACGACCAATACAACTATTATTATGGTAATCCTTATTTACTGCCCCAATACAGCAATACGTTTGCGTTTACATACACCTTCAAGGGCTTTCTGTCAAGTTCTGTTTCCTATTCTCATATAAGCGATTATATGGGCGAATTCAATAACCAGGATAATACAACCTATATTGAATACCGCGGATGGACTAACATAAATGATAATGACATTTATGCCTATTCATTATATGGAAGCGGAGATGCTGCCAAATGGTGGTCAATTAGCCTTAATGGCACTGCGTCGTATATAACCTACGGCGGGGTATTGAATAACGTTGCATACACCACTAGCGGCTTTTCCTATTCAGGCGCAGTTGATAACGAATTTTTACTGCCCGGAAAATATAAACTGCAAGTCTTTGCTTTTTTTCACGGGCCGGGCGTAAATGGTATTATTCACAGTGATTTCTGGTGGAGGGGTAATATATTTATTAAAAGAAATTTCATTCACGACAAGCTGAACCTGACCATGGGTGTTACCGATATATTTCATACAGTGCTTCCCGGCTCGTACCAGCAAATACTCGGGTCTGACTGGACATACCATGAAATTGCCGATTCGCGCAGATTTAAAGTAAGCATAAGTTACAGCTTTGGTAAAAACCACATTGAAACCGATGAAGACGATATGCAGCCTAAAAAGGAATAGCTCATTTCGGCGGATTATTAAAATCTAATTTACCATAAGCGTTCATCTGGCTTATTATCCATTCTATGCGGCTTTGCACATAGGGTCCCGGGTTTACCGGCTGCCACTTTAGTGGCGATGGCAATATGGCTATTAATGCGGCGGCTTCATTGCGACTAAGGTCTTTGGCATGTTTATGAAAATAGGCTTCCGATGCGGCTTCAACTCCATAAATTCCTTTGCCCAGCTCCACTACATTAAGGTAGACTTCCATAATGCGTTTTTTACTCCAGAATAGTTCAATAAGCACGGTAAAGTAAGCCTCGAAACCTTTACGCACCCATGAACGGTTAACACTGAGGAAAACATTCTTTGCTGTTTGCTGGCTTATAGTACTGCCGCCTACAACTCGTTTGCTATGTTCGTCGTGGTGCCATGCTTCTTTAATCCGGTCCCAGTTAAAGCCATGATGCTTGAAGAAATCCTGGTCCTCGGAGCAAAATGCAGCCAGCGCCAGGTTAGGCGACATTTCATCCATCGATACCCATTTCTTGTCGAGCTTCATGGGTTGCCCTGCAAACTTCTGTTCAACACAACGGATTAGCATGAGCGGGGTGAAAGGAATAGGAACAAATCGGAAAATAATAACAGATAGAATGCTTAATACAAAATAGGCAAGAACAATGCGCTTTGTCCACTTCCATACTATTTTTAAAAAGTTCTTCATTCTGCAAATATAGGATGATGATGATTAAAACATTTACCACTAAGTACACTTAGTGAGACTAAGCTCCACTAAGAAATGCCTTAGTGTTCTTAGTGGTAGATATATAATCAAAGGGTTTCCAGGAAGCCAAATGTGCAATCCTCCAGTTTTTTTAGTTCGCTTTCATTAATACAATAAGGCGGCAAAAAATAAAGTACATTGCCTAATGGCCTTACAATTATTCCTTCTTTAAAAAAGAAAGCAGCTATGCGTTCTGATAAAGGATTGAGGTATGATGTACCTTCTTTTGTCTTCAGTTCCATCGCCAATATGGTACCTATGTTCCTGCAATCAGTGATAGCAGGGTGGTTTTCAAAGCGCTGTTTCATTTTTACAAAGAAAGCAGTTATATCCGCAATTTGTCTTTGTGTTTCAGGTTTTTCAAGCAAATCTAAACTGGCATTTGCAGCAGCACAGGCAAGCGGATTGGCTGTATAGGAATGCCCGTGATAAAATGTTTTTGTTTTATCGTCTGATATAAAAGCGTCGAATATTTGTTGTGTGCAGGTTGTGGCACCCAAGGGCATAAAACCACCTGTTATTCCCTTCGACAGGCAAATAATATCGGGCTGCTCGGTAATGTGGTTACATGCAAGGAATTTGCCTGTGCGATAGAAGCCCGTCATAACCTCATCAGCAATAGTCAGACAGTTATGTTGTTTGCAAAGCTTTAAAAGATTATTCAACGCTTCAGGTTCATACATCACCATTCCACCTGCACCTTGCACCAAGGGCTCAAATATAAATGCGCATATATCATTGCCTTTTAATGCAGTTTCTAATCGCTCTACGCTCTCCGCACTCGCTCTGCCCTTTGGGGCTGGGATATGAATAACGTCGAACAGTAACGGCTCAAAAGCTTTGTTAAATACATTTCGTGCAGCTACTGACATTCCCCCGAAAGTATCGCCGTGATAGCCATTATCTAATGCAATTATTTTGCTTTTGGGCTTGCCCGTATTTTGGTGGTACTGTAGTGTCATTTTAATAGCAACCTCTACCGCAGTCGAGCCATTATCGGAATAAAAAACTTTCGATTGGTTACCCGGCAGATGTTTTAAGAGCCTTTCCGCAAGAGTAACAGCAGGCTCGTGGGTAAAGTTTGAGAAAGCGACCTGTTCAAGAGTCAAAGCCTGTTTATGAATGGCATCGGCTATATATTTATTGGCATGCCCATGCAGGTTTACCCACCAGGAAGAAAAAGCATCTATATACTTGTTGCCTGCGTCATCGAACAGGTAAACACCATCGCCACGGGTAATGTGAATAGGCGAGGGGGCATACTTCAAATGAGTGAAGGGATGCCATGTAACCTGCTTATCGCGCTCGGGTATAGTAGTCATGGTGCAAAGCTACATATCTATGCCTTAAGTGGGCAAGGTGTTTTTTACTAATTTTATAAATTGAATTAAAGCAATAACTATGAGCAAGACTGCTATTAAAAAGGAAACACTCGATTTTTTAAAAACGCTTTCAAAGAATAATAACCGCGATTGGTTCAACGCGCATAAGGATAAATACATTGCAGCGCACGAAAACATGATTGCCTTTGCCGATGAGTTACTAGGGCAAATGCAAAAGCATGATAAGATTGAAGACACAACCGGTAAGAATAGTTTATTCAGAATATACAGGGATGTAAGGTTTTCAAAAGATAAAACCCCATATAGCTGCAGGTTTAGCGGTGGCTTTCAACGGGCTACTAAAAAACTGCGTGGCGGGTATTATTTTCACATTGAGCCCGGCAAATCGTTTATGGCAGGTGGTTTCTGGGGCCCTGAGCCGGCCGATTTGCAGCGTATAAGGCAGGATATTGACCAGAACCATAAAGATTGGAAGAAATTACTGGCTAATAGAAGCCTTACGGGCACGTTCGGTAAACTGGAAGGCGAGCAGATGAGTTCGGCACCGCGCGGTTATGCCAAAGACCATCCTGCAATAGAATTGCTTAGGTATAAGCAATATATATACAGGCACAGGTTTACCGATAAAGAAGTGCTGGATAAGGATTTTGTCCTTAAGCTGAATGATGCATTCAAGAAACTGCGACCTTTCCTCAACTATATGAGCGAGGTGCTAACTACCAATGCCAACGGAGAACCTATTGTTTAACCTTAACAGTAACCTCTACACTAAGGCCCGGTTTCAGGCTTTTGTATAGTTCACTCTTATTGTCGAGCATTATCTTCACAGGCATACGCTGAACTACTTTCACAAAGTTACCTGCAGCGTTATCGGGCGGTAAAAGCGAGAACATAGTTCCTGTAGCTCCGGCAAATGACGAGATAGTACCATTAATTATTTTACCATCGTAAGCGTCAATTTGCACTTCGGCGGTTTGGCCCGGTTTCATATTGTTAAGCTGGGTTTCTTTAAAGTTGGCATCTACCCACACACTGTCTTCTACAATGGCCAGTACAGGTGAACCTGCCTGCAGCAACTGCCCTAACTGAATAGAGCGTTTTGATGCAATACCGCTTACAGGTGCAGTAATTGTAGCGTATGTTATCTGCAGCTTAGCATAATCGAGTGCGCTTTGC
>JABDGY010000047.1 GCA_013285805.1 Bacteroidota bacterium
TTTTTAACAAGCTGGCATGCAACTTCAATAAATACAAATTGAAACTCGGGTAGTCTTGTCTCCAATCTAAGTTCCTTAAACACCTTCTTAAATCGCTTCAATATACCTCTGAAGATATTGTTGGCAAGAGCTGCTGCAATCATGAATACAGTATTCTGTTCCATTTTCATAAATGGCGGAAGACGCCAGCCAAAGTCATTTTTCATCGCGTCAAATTGTCGTTCTGTTGCACCTCTTTGATTATATTCAAGTAACAAGTCCTTTGGCGAAGTTTTTATATCATTAGTAATTATAAGTTTAACTTTATACTTATCATGTAGGCTCCATTCTCCTAAGGCATATGGTTTAGAATAGCGTTTTACAATCCCTGGCTTATTTTTCTCTAGCTTACTGAAGTGCTCCTCAACGTTTTTTCTTCTCACCCTTTCTGCTCTATTCTCTCTATTTATCTTTGTTCTTCTCGTGTATTCTCTTGCCGCAACTATCCTATAAGCATATTCGGACTCATTTGGAGTATAATGAAAATCACCCACCTCGCAATCCCTAACAAAATAAGCGGTTTCCAATTCAATTTTTTCCCAATTCATAACCTTATCCAATTCTTTTACCATACGTTTATAATAAGAATTATACTGCATATGGATATTAAATGCAATACCCCTATCAGTAAGCATTTTCATTACCTCTACAATATATCCTGCATTATCAATAATCACTCTTGATATAGTGATATTATTTGCTGCAAGTAGGTCAAGACACCTCTCCAAACACTCTTTAAGTTGAAATTTGGCGTTCACGTCACCATTGCGCATGCTAATGTATACCGGCATATCGTCAATCAGGCAAACCATTGGATAATATCCATACCTTTTGTACTTGCTATCCTTATGAGAAGTGGCACAATTCGTCTCAATAAAGGTAGAATCAATATGCAAGGTATATTTGCGTCCTACTTCAAGAGCACCAATTCGCTTTGTAACTTTAATGAGCATTTCACTCATTTTATCATTTTCGTTGTATAGGTTCGTATGCATATGCTGCTTCTTTCCTGAACCGGAAACTATTTCCTTAGCCCTCTGTTCGGTAGCCAGCTTTTTCATTACCCGGCCAAGTGTGTCATGACTGGGTAGCTTTAATCCTGGTATAATTCTAAGCTTCTTTTTAAGGTTCGTTATGTGATCAAGCCTCATTCCTCCACATAAAGTGGTTAAAACCCAAGCCAAGAAAACGTCTTCATAACCGTATAATGCCTGTTGTGCTCTAACACCTAAAGTTCTACGAATAACATTTGGAATTCCGCAATCATTTATCGCTTTAAGAATTGGCAGGATACCTCCGTATGGAGATATGTTTTTGTTTGAATAGATTACTTTCATTGGCTTGGTTTTACCTGATAAGGGTCAAAACCAAAAAATATAATTTGGGGTTTGTTTAAAATGCTGATTACCAGGCAATAAAATTTTCGCGATATTTCTGAGTTTTCTTGGTTTTTGGGAAAAACGGGTGGTTTTTGAGCAGATACCTGATCAGTTTAATGGAGTATTTACGGTGATTGTTCCATTCAAAACCGGGAATCGGATCGGGTGAAGAGGATACGAAATAACATTGTGAACTTTATCAGAATCATATTCCGCCGGGCTCCGATCTTCAGCTGGCGAAAATCTACCATGCCTATAACTACACTCGTTTAAACCATACCCGCGAAGAGTAGCCATAATCATGTCTCTTTTTTCATTATCTGGCGTTAGTTCATCATCCACAATATTCAAAACATCACGGATTGCTACGAAATCCAAATCTAATTGAGACCGAAAGAAACAAATCAACGTATTTAAATAATATGTATCCATCTTCATTGTTATTGAACGTTATTATTATGATTTAGTATTTTACCGGTAAACCATGTGACCAGGTGCAGGCATTCAAAATCCAAGATAATGTTGCTTTTACAGATGTATAATATTTTGTCGCCTACTTTAAATGGATCTTCAAGTGATGCCTTCCATGCTTCGCCGGGAAAATAATCAGATGCTGATTTCTTCGGCAGCTTTATGATTGTGCCGATAAAAATATTATCAAACCGACTATTCACCTCTGATTTTGCGGGCCTGACGAGGTAATCGCCATAAAATTCAATGTTCTTTAATGTCGACTCTTTAACAAGCGGATTGAAGTCTTCAAACGCTTTATTTTTCTTTAGCTCTTCAAACGCGGTGTTCAGCTTCTTGTAAGCTTCTGCTGTTGGTTTGCTGTTTCTTACGAGGTATGATAGCATAAAAACCTCGTCAAGATTCCCGTCGGGCTTTATGCAATTATACTGACCAAGCCTGTTGATTAAAGTCTTTATATTTCTCTCAAAAACCTGCTCTTCGTATATTTTTTTGTAGTCTTTCGCCATGTAAATGTTGGTTTAGATTAAGCTGCTTCCTCGATATCATTTCCCAAAAAGTCTGTCTGGATTTCAAAACTTTCCCGGGCATACTTTAAAGCTTTGATGGCTTCACTGACTATTTCACGCAAAGCCTGCTCATCGTCACCATATGTCTCCAAAAACACTGCCATTAATTCCTGACCAAGTACACTTGTTGCGTTTTTAATAAATGTTCTCATTGTGTTATAATTTTAGATTTGTTAGATAAATCTGAAAAAAGCATGGGGAGCGTCTTTCATGTCAAATCGCATTATTAAACGCGATGGCACTATGACAATTCAGACAATAGCATCACTAAGGATTATTTAAATCCCCATGCTATATCTTAATAAATTGGTTGCTAGTTGGCCTTGCGAAGCTCGAGCATTGGTATTTCGCCTATTGCTGACCCGGCAATAGATCTCAATGAACCGTGAAGTTCAATTGCATTTACAAATATTTGATCAAAAATCCTTTCTCTTTCCTTCCACAGATGCATGATTTTAAGCTTCTCCGCATCATGGGAAGCACGCATATCAAGAAAGCCGGTAAGCATCGCCTCAAAAATGCTTTTGAAGCCGTCTCCAGTTATATATTTGAATAGTTCATCCTTTTGGGACTCCTTATATTCCTGGGTTTCCATAAATATAAAGAGCTTAATCATGCTATATCTTAGCACAAAACTAAAATCCTTGAAGTATTCAAAGCTTGTTACCCAAACATCGTCAATTAACTTACATTGTTGAACACCCTTCGGTAATGCGAAAGTAACAAGCACCATGACATTTGCTTTGGTACTCAAGTTGTCATTTTTTAATTTCGGTATCCAGTCGTTACTCCAACTTTTGGTGTTTTTCGACTCATAATAAATCTGACCGCATACCTTACCATTAGGTAACTTCACGGTTTGTAAGACGTCGGCGCCATTGGTTGCTTTTGCGGTTTGTGTTATTTCGTCATCGGGGAATTCACTTCGCAATACATCCATTATGGATTGTTCCATTAATTCTCCTTTTACTTGATTTGGCATCTGGCTTGCCTTGCGTAGAGCTTCTTCAAGCCGGTCCTTTAAGTCAGTAATTAGCTTCTCCTTTCCTTTAATCTCTAACAAGAACTCCTTTCGAACAGCCTCTCTAAGTTGATCTCCAACAAGGATAGAGGCTCCGCATTCAGGGCACTTAATTTGCAAGCCTTTTTTCATGACCATTTTTTTAGGGTTATTAATAGGACTTCAGATACAATCTTTATTCCAGTGCCAGGAAAGAAGATTTTTTACTTTGCAAAAACTAATAATACTAAATTCGCTTTACAAACCCTTATACGTTAGAATTAGAAAAAGGTTACATATATGTAGCTTATAGAAATACAAAATACTGGTTTTCAAATGGATAAAATTTCTAAAGAAGAGCGTATATTCCTAATTTCCCTGGGTGAAAGGATTCATTCTAGACGTAAGGAATTAGGAATTACCCAGGAAGAATTGGCGGATAAAATCGGGATTAACAAACATCATTTCAGGCGAATTGAGAAGGGCCAGAGCCCTACCTCCTTAATTACTTATAGGAGGATCTCAAAAAAACTAAAGATTAGTTTGGTTGATATTATTAAAGATATTTAATTTGTTTTAAAACCTATCTGACTTAACGATGTGCGATAATAACCCGGATAATATAGCTGAAGGCGATTTTGTGTATTTAAGAGGTAAGTCTAATTCGCCAAGGATGACCGTAGTATCAATTTTGAAATGTACTGCAACTTGTGAATGGCTTGTCGGAAATGAGCCTAAAGGAAACGAGTTTGAATTAAGCGAACTTACAGTAGTTGATCCGAGATTTGGTGCTTTTAGGCCCCGTTGATTTTTCCTATCTTTCTTAACATATCGCCATAAAAAATTGCCGAATAAGGCACTATTGATTCATCTACCCAAATAGTCCTTATATTCCCATATTCTTTCAACTCAGCAATAAACATTCTTGTGCCAGGTAGTATAGAAACCTTTTTTTGGTATTCCTTCTTTACAACCACAATATCATTTATATTTAAAGTTGATTCCATATTTTTGACAAGCACCATCTCTAAAATAGTTTTTAAAATTTATTTTTAGTGTAAAAAGTATAATATTTTCATTATCTCCGTTTTTTCATTTTTCCAGGCTATTTATTTATTAATACTTTCAACAAATCGTCAGCTTAGGTTTAATTAATAGCGTTCTAAATCAAGTAGTTCCATTTTGTTCAGTTTACTGCGAGTGATGAAGAAGCCATATGTATCTGAGCCCTCAGACGAGGGCATAGAATAACAATTGACGCCATTGCTCTTAAAATTCGCGATCAGTGCTTCAACAAGGTTATCGATATTTGTGCATGCATAAATATTTTTATTTAAGGTCTTAGGCACGGGTATTTTAAATGCTTTAAAGGCACTGATGAATTGCTCTTTTAGTAAATCCAGGTCCTTCCAATCAGCGATTATTTCCTGGATGTCATCTGGGGGTTTTGTTTTTGAAGGCATAAGTAGACGAAAAGTAAATCTGTAGAAAATATAATACTTTCAAATTCGTAATATTTCCGCTTTTCCGGGCTATTTATGTACTATTATTTTGCCCTTCTAAACTCTTGCATAGAACCGCCCTCTTTCCCAATAAGAAGATGGTCCGAATTTTTATCATACTTAACCAGGATATGACCCTCGCTGGCAACATCAATACCAATGACATTACCATCTAAAATACCTGTAAAATTGCTTTGTGGGAATTTAAACAAATATTGCACCTTGTCAATCTTGCTTATATTTATGGTGTCCTGCGAAGCATGTTTGGCGGCAGCTAATCTGGCATTGTGTAAACCATCTTTAGTATTAGTATCCGGAGTTATATATTGCACCCAGGCTCCGACAAAATTGTCGTGACTGGAGCATCCTGCAATGAATATGATAACTATTAAAATTAACGCTGTCCTTTTCATTTTAAAGTTGTTTTAAAGTTTATACTGTTTGTATTGTTAAGCCTACTTAATAGGTTCAATTTTTGATATTATAGTGTCTTTGGGGCTATTTTCGTCAATCTTGTAATGCATTATATATTTCTTGTTTAAGTACTTGGCCATTATCTTTTTATTTGCTGTTGGATTAGATCCGGCATTAGATGTTTTAGCTGGACCAAACTCAAATGCGCCTTGATAAAATGTAGATCCGGAATAGTCATACTGTGTATAATATATGGTGTCCTTTTTATCGCCCAAGAAAACCAAGTCGTACTCCTTGCTTCTGCCGTAATAATCTCCTCTAACTAGTGTTAAGGTTTTCGATGGTATTGTACTTGCTTGCCCAAAGGCTGCAAGCCCTATAAATAATAAGGCTGCGATTATAATATTTGATTTCTTCATGATTTTGAATTTTATGCAAATATAAGAATATAACCGTATACGGTTATAGTGTATTTAAGAGAATTCATCAGTTTCGTTATTGGCATGGAAAAAACGAAACTAAATAAGGCATTTGATAAGCGTTTCGGGAAGTTTATTAAGAAGAAACGCGAAGAGAAGGGTTGGTCACAGTCAATGATGGCAAGCCATCTTGGTAACAACTCCCAGAATATATCACGGCTTGAAAGGGGCGAAATAACTCCTACACTTTATTGGTGTAATAAATTAGCCGACGTTTTAGAAATAGACCTATCAGACCTGATAAAAGAGTTTAATTCATAGTATACACTCGACCTTAACCAATTAATTAACAATCAATTAATTTGGAGAATTAAATATCGTTATTATATTTGCCACGACCATAATCACCGATAGGTAAAAGAAAATAGTTTAGAAGAGAGCCAGAGTATAAGCTTTCCTGCCTTTATGAGGAGAAGGTATTAAAGCAGAAACATCACGGACTACAGGCGTGAACACAACTTAATAGTTGGAATGCTTATTTCCGTTTCAAAAAATGGGTTGATTGTTTGATGGGAGATTATTTGTAAAAAATGATATAAAAACAGAAACTTAAAACAACATCCATGAAAAAACTAATGCTATGCCTATTATTTTTTGCGCCTTTATTATTGGTGGCGCAAACCGACACAACAGCCAAATTGAAAGACGCGCAACTGCAATGGGCAGCGTTCAATGCAGCAGCCGGAAATGATACCAGTATGATAACTGCTATGCAGGCAGACTACAGTGCAGTGTTAGTTGTTGACAGTCTTAACAAATCAGCTAACCAAGGCATAGGCGATTTGTATAACAGCATGGCTAATTACTGGGTTAACCTAGCTCAGCCCATACAGATTTCTAACCCAAGCCTATACAATACATACATGAACAGGGCCAACAATTACTTTGGCATTGCTTCGCCCTACCTTCAAAAGTACCTGACCCTTATAGGCGTATCGCATTAATACTTACCACTAACACAAAATACTATGAAAAAGATACTTTACTTTTTACTGTTTGCTCTTATAGCAACAACAACCCAGGCCAGGGTTATTACATCGACCTCAACAGGCGGCAACTGGAGTTCAACCGGTACATGGGGTAGCGGGGTGGTGCCGGGTAGTACCGATACAGCCATTATTGCAACTTTATCTGGATATAGCGTTACCGTTAATACCACAGAAACTGTTTTGAATATTACTATTAACAGTTCAGCCACGCTTACTATAAGCTATACACTTAATGTAAATGGTTTGCTTACAAACAACGGAAGCGTTGGCGGTTCGAGTATCCTTTATTTTAAAGCAAGCAGTGGCACAGTGCTTTCAGGAAATGGTAGTTGGTCGTCAAATACAGGAACCATAGAATTTGAGGGCACTAATCAAACTATAGATGCTTCGGTAAGTTTAAGTAAGTCTACCGGTGGCATAACACTTAATACTAATGCACTTGGCGGGCCCATAACCGTTACGAATAATGGATCCATTTCGTTATCAGACGTGAATTTGGGGCACATTATAAATAGTGGCAGTACATATACTTCTATATGGAAAAATGCTGCAAGCTCCTATTTAAGTGTTGCTGCCGCTTCATTTACAGGTGCTAAAGACTCTCTTTATGCATCGGCCACAGGAAACACAGTAGTATTTGGCAGTTCATCGACTATAATACTAATGAGCCCTAAAAACAATACTTTTTACAACCTTGTTATTGCGGGTACAGGCATACAATCAATGCCTAACAATTATTCAGCCTATTCGGTAACGATAAATTCAGGTGCTGAACTTAATATGTCGGGCGACAGTTTGTTTCTTACGAGTAGCTGGAGCCATACGGGTACAGTTATTAATCACCAGAGTACTGCAACTCTGGATACTGCCGTTATAAAGGTTAGTGGCAGCATAGTTCAAAAGGTGCCACCTACAGCCTTTAAAATAACCTCCACTTCTACAGCTACGTTATGGTTATTATCGTCGTCATGGGTGAATGGCCTGGTGCCGGGCCCTATTGATACAGCTGTTGTTGCAACCACTTCGGGATATACAGTGGACGCGAATAATTATGCTTATAAAGTTATTGTTAACAGCGGAGCCACACTCTATGGAGATTTAACTATTTCCGGCATTTTAATAAATAACGGGACAATAACACCTTCCGGCACTTTCATATTTACTTTGAATAACGGGACGGTTATATCGGGCGGCGGTAGCTGGGGCGGCGGAAATATAGGTTTGCAGTTCCAGGGAACCTACCAGGTTATTGATGCATCGGCCAATGTTGTTGCAGGACAGGTAAAGTTAAACACTACCAGCCTGGGAGGGCCGGTTAAAGTAAGGAATAAAGGAAGTATAAAATTAACTGACCTAGGTTGGGTAGCGAACCAGGGCTCTACTTATTCAAGTGTATGGATAAACGATACTAATGCTTATTTGAAAGTATTAACCTCATCGTTTACCAACAGTAAGGATACTTTATATGCCAATGCACCGGGGAATACTATAGAATATGGAGGTAACTCTGTGTACACTATGAAAACCCCGAAAACTACCTACTATAACCTTACAACATCTGATACCAATACAGCTAAGTTACCTGCGGCCCTAACCGTTACAAATAATTTGAAGATAAGCGTGGGTACCCTTGATGTAACCACAAGCAATTATGGCTTAACCATTGGCGGCAACTTTACCGATAACGGTACGTTTACCCAACGCAGTGGCACGGTTACCTTTAACGGTAGTGCCAACCAGCAACTGAATGGCAGCAACACACCTACCTTTTATAACCTTACCGAAAACCAAGCCGCTGCAAATGATAGCTTATTTTTGAATGCGGGGTTAACAGTAAGTAATACGCTTACCACCACACAAGGTATTTTAGATTGCCAGAAGAACCAACTTACAAATAGTGCTACTCCGGTAGTGTCATTATCTCCAAGTTCGGCCATAATATGTAATGGCAGCAGTACTATGATTGCCGCCAGTAATTACAGTAATTATGTGTGGTTTCCAAGTACAGGCTTAAGTTCTACTACTTCCAGTTCAGTAAGTGCAGACCCTTCGGCAACTACTACTTATACAGTTTATGGGGTTAATTCACATACCTATACTTGCGGAACAGGTATAGATGCTATAACAGTTAATATAACCCCTACTATTACTGTTACACCCTCGACCGGCATGTGTGAATATAATACCGCAACTCTCACTGCAAGTGGTGCAAGTACATATTCATGGAGTCCTTCAAGTGGTTTGAGCACTACTACAGGAGCAAGCGTGACGGCAACTCCAACTACCACTACCACATATACCGTAACAGGCACTGGAACTGATGGGTGTACTGCTACAAATACAGTACCTGTAAGCTATTGCCCGGGGGTAAATTGTTCAAGTGCCATTGCTCTTTCTTCTTTACCTGTTACTATTACTGACAGTATTACAACAGATACAATAAAATGGTACTCTTTTGTTGCGGATTCTACAGCTGACCAGGTTCAAATAATTGATTTGGCAAGTACACAGGAAAATGTGCACAGAATTGGTATTTATGCTTCTTGCGGAGGTACAGTATTACAACAAGCAAATGTTACAGGTTCTTCACAGGATACATTGATTCTTTCTGATAGTACATTGACTACAGGTAACACTTACCTGATAGCAATAAGCACTGGGGTTTGTAATACTTGTACCACTCATACAGCATACCATTTAACAGTCAGGAAATATATTATTCCATCTCGCAATATTAATTTCAATAATTTTTATGATACCACGGGTTGTGGAATTAATTATGCAATGAAATCTGTGCCAATACATGGCAGATTCGTAGCTAATGACTGTATCGCTGCTTCAACGGGTAATACGGGAACAATAAATATTACAACTATACCTCCGGGAGCAACTATTTGCCGTGCTTATTTAGTCTGGGAAACAGTAGGGTTTAATGACGCAGCTGTAGCTGCCGCATCATTGCAGAATTTTAGCCTGACAAACCCTTCAGGAAGCAATTATACGGCTGCCAGCCCCCATGTCACCGTTTCGCAAACTACAATTCCAATAAGTGATGCTGCCACTTGCTGGGCAGACCATTCAAGTAATGCGATGTTTACATACTTTACTAATAACACGTATTCGTGTGCGTATGTAGCGGACATTAAGTCTTGTATTAATCCTCTTCTTCCTAATGGCAATTATACTATAACCGGCCTCCCTTATGAAACACCTGCAAATTATGCGGCTGGGGCAAATTCGCCAGATGCAGAAGGTGCAACCCTTATTATTATTTATGCCGATCCTTGTGCAAATTATACAGGTAATTATGATTTGGTACTGGGGCTGAATTTTCAATCAGGCCTGGCTGGAGGTACCGCAAAGTATTCTATAACACTCCCTTGGGCCGCTACTGGTAACGGTAATGCATTTTTTATATCAGGTGATATGGAGGTTTGTGGGAACGACAACTATGGAATTAATTCTTCAACAGCTACTACGGGAGCATGGGCACTTCCAGGCGACCCGGCATATTTGTGGAACCAGGAAATTTCACCAGCCCCAATTGCATTTGCATCTCAAAGTATTGTAAATTATGCAATTTCGACACTAGGTGATTGTTACAACATGGTCGCCTTTGGTGCTTATTGGAATACAACTAATGCAGCTATTTGCGAGCCTTTAACTGTAAGTGCCTCGCCAACTACTATTTGTATTGGGCAGCCTGTGACGCTTACAGCATCAACCCCCGGAAGTATACCCAATGTGATTTATACATGGAGCCCAGGTGGGTTCACGGGTAGCTCTATTACGGTATATCCTACATCTACTACTACTTATAGCGTACAAGCTAGTGTTGGGGGGAATAATATACCTTGTGAGACGGGAAGTGTAACTGTAACCGTTGACCCTGGCCCGACTTTACCATCAAGCCCAATTACAATGTGTACAGGAACAGCAGTTGGGCTTAATCCACCTTGTAGCGGATTTCCATTAGGCTGTAACGGCAGCTATTCATGGAGTGATCCTTCGTTAGGTTTTACTTCTACTTCAGCTGATCCTATTGTTTCTCCTTCTTCAACAACTACTTATAGTGTAACAGTTACCGATGCTAACGGATGTTCAAGTAACGGGACAGTAACAGTTAACGTCGGTACATCTCCACCTGCCCCAACAATAAGTGGACCAAATCTGCAATGCGTTTCCGGTACTTATTCTGTTACTGGAGTTTCAGGTTCATCATATACATGGGCTGCTGTCAATGGTACGGTCAGTCCTACTTCAGGAACAGGTCCCATTACAGCTACATGGACAAATACCACCAGTGGAGGTGACATTATATGCACTGTTACTTCAAGTACTGGATGTTCGACAACTGATACGTTAGAGGTAGGAGGTTGTGCTGATTGCCAAGGTAGTAACCCACCGTTAGAGTTCGACAACCTTTATTTGTCAAGTTTTGGTAGTACCCCTTCTTCCGATCCTCCATTTTATACAATAAGTTATTCAACTTTAACAAATACATATACAATTACCGGAGCCGGTTCAACAAACTTTCCGATAGATTTCAATGGTATTTTTACTATTGACGCTAACCTGATTATACAGAATATGGATATTTACTTGGGCTCAAATGCCAGAATTAATGTGAGAAGTGGTACGGCTTATACTCTTGATATTGAAGATTGCTATCTACATGCTTGTTATAATATGTGGGATGGAATATACGTAGATGCGACTACTGTAGGAAATAGTGTGACTGTAAATAATACGCTGATTGAAGACGCGAAAAATGCAATTGTCTCAATAAATGGGGCGCAGTATACTGTTACGAGCAGTACGTTTAATAAAAACCATATTGGTATATTAGCTGAACCTTATGGCGGTGCGCATCCTGGTAGCGTTTCTGGAACAACGTTTAGTTGTACTTCTTCCAGTTATTCATTTTCTACATATGCAACAACATTAGGAGCCAGTGTAGTTTCTTTATTGACTCCGTATAGTTCTTATTGTTCATTAAATGGCATGGATATATTAGGAGTGAATACCATTACTGTTGATGGCTCATCTGCAACTAATACTTTCCAGTATATGGATTGTGGCATATATTCAAATAACAGTGGGCTTACAGTTAAAGATTGCGACTTTACTAATATGTGGAAAACTTCTTATTCAAACCCTAAAGGCGTATTTACAGGTGTTTATGCTACAACTGGCGGCAGTGTTACAGTAGGCGGTTCATTCCCATGTACCTTTACAGATTGTTTTATCGGTACAGGTGTATACAGTGGGGTTGTTGCCAGTGTTACCTATAACACATATGTGCGTACGACTAATAATGGCAAAACTATTGGAGTTGATATGCAGAACAACCGTAATATAACAGGGCTAGCGGTTGAATACAATACCGTGAACAATCTTTTTATTGGTATCAATGCGTTTAACAATATAGGTTCAACAATTGTAATGGACAATAATGACATTACCGGTACCACGGCTAATGCAGCTGCTAACGGAAGTGCTAACTATGGCATAGAAATTAATGAACCTACACGAATTGGAACCACAATTTATAATGTTGGGCCCTATAATACCATCAGTACGGTTACCAGTGGTATTTATACTATAAACCTTGAAAACTCAAGTATTTTTTATAACCAGCCAATAACAATTAGTGGAGTTGGTGTGCCTGGGTATAATGAAGGTATACACCTAAAAAACCCGTTACAGGATTTTGTGAATGAAAACTGGGTATATTATGCAGGCACAAATAAAACAACGAATGGTATAAATGTTATACAAGGTGGTGGAGCTAATGTCATTACTTGTAATAAATTAGGACAACCCGTAAGCGGTGTAAATCAGGGGCCTTATCATGGCATATTATTTTCAGGCATGCAGACTCCCGGTACACTGGTTGATATAAATGATATGTACATGCCACCGGCTTCAACAGGCACTGCCTATGGGGTTTATTTTTATCAATATCCAAATACAACAATAGGTGGACAGAAAGACCCTGCTGGTTATGCAACATCTAACGAATGGTTCCCAAGCAATTTATCTTCAGGGCCTCCATGGGCTACTTGGGTTCAGGTTGGTAATATTCCCGGTACAACTGTGTTTTATGTAAACCCCACAATATCTGGTGTTGCACAGTACCCTAAATTAGGTATGGATAATGTGTCATCTGCAAAATATAATTTGATAGGATTTAACCCTGGAAATACATCAGATAATTACTTATGCAGGCCACCCCGTTTTGGAAAATTCAAGGACAGTATTCCTTTAGTAGATAGTGTTGCATTACATATAATACATGATACCGATAAATATAATTTCTATGCTTATGCACAATCGGCTATATGGCAGTCGAAATATTCATTGTTTATGTATTTAACCCAAGTAGATTCTTCATTGGCTGCCACAGATGCTGTTGTGAAAAATTTTCTCGACAGTACTGAAGCCGCCAATATGGGTAAAATTGAAAAAATAGTGAACTATGTAGTGCCTCCCCTTGGCTCAGTGCCCAATATTTCAGCCGCCCAGGTAATGAATACATCTATAATTCTGCCCGATTCGGAAGAAGCTACTTATAAAGCATTTTATAATGTATGGCTCACCATGCAGGCTAATGGCCAGGATTATCCTGATAGTACTGAAAAGTTGGCATTACAGGCCATTGCCGCCGAGTGCCCAGAGCAGTATGGAATGGCTGTATATAATGCAAGAGCATTGCTGAGCCAGGTAGATACAACTAAATACATAAACACTTGCGAAAGAGTTGATACATCAGGCGTAGAGCATAGGATGATAAGGCCGGATAATCAAAACAACAACCCTGTGGGAATCTCAGCAAAGGTATATCCTAATCCGGCTAGCACATTGCTAAATGTTGAAATACAACTACAGCCAAACCAAACGGCAACAATATGTATATATAACAGTTTAGGCGCCGAGATAAAATGTGAAAACTTAACAAGCACTTTAACAACTATAAATACAAGTAATTTAAGTGCTGGTATTTATTATTACAGAATAATGGATAACAATGGAAGCCTAATAAAGGCCGACAAAGAGATAATAGTAAGGTAAAAAATAACAAAACCTTTTAACGTTTTTTTCGTATATTTACTACATGAGAAAGGCTTGTGCTACTAGTTGTTTCTTACTTCTTACTTTTTGCATAAATGCACAGTGGGTAAATGTAGGTGGAGGGGTTAATGATAATCCATTGGCGTTTTCAATATTTCAGGGAACTTTATATGTTGGTGGTACCTTTAATCATGCAGGTGGTTTACCTGCAGATTTTATAGCTCAGTGGAATGGCTCTTCATGGAATACAGTTGGAACTGGTATAAAGCTTGTAACTAATGATGGTGTTGAATCTTTAACAACATACGATTCTACATTATATGCAACTGGGCAGTTCGATTCAGTGGGAAATAAATCATGCAAAGGCATAGCCCAATGGAATGGCATTAACTGGGACACAGTTGGTAACGGTATTACAAACATTTCAGGGCAAAATGTAAGAACATCTATTATTTACAACAAAGAACTTTATGTGGGCGGTAATTTTGGCTTCACAATCAATGGCAAAAGCATATATAATGTTGCCAAATGGAATGGGAAAATTTGGGATTCTGTCGGTACAGGTATAGATAGCCCAATTTGGTGTTCAACGGTCTATAATGATGTGTTGTATGTTGGCGGTGATTTTTCCTTGGCGGGAGGAAACCAGGCAAATAATATAGCTTCATGGGATGGAGCAAAGTGGGATTCCTTAGGATCAGGAATTAGTGGTGGCTTTACACAAGTGTTTGCTATATGTGTATATAATGGTAGAATATACGCAGCAGGGCAATTTACAACAGCAGGGGGCATAGCCGTGAATAATATAGCTGTATGGGATGGCACAAAGTGGGATTCAGTTGGCCACGGATTAAATAATATGACACAAGCTTTAACAGTATATGATGGAAAATTAGTTGCATTTGGATATTTTGACAGTGCAGGCGGCAAACCCGCAAGTGAAATTGCCTATTGGGATGGCTCCAATTGGTACCCAATAGGTGCGGGCCTAAGCGGTACTAAAACCACAATAAATTGGGCATTATGTGTCTATGATTCTACATTATACGCTGGCGGAGAATTTACCAATAGTGGTAGTACACCGCTCAGTTATATTGCCATGTGGACGGGGCCGCTGGGAGTGGATGAAGTGAAAAGTA
>JABDGY010000048.1 GCA_013285805.1 Bacteroidota bacterium
GCACCGTTGCGGGCAATGGCACGGCAGGTTATTCGGGTAGCGGCACCCCGGCCACCTCGGCCGAATTATACACCCCCGATTGCGTGGCTTTCGATAAGGCCGGCAATTTTTATATAAGCGATGAGCAAAATGATGTTGTGCGGGAGGTTAGCATATCAACAGGTGATATTACTACGGTTGCAGGCACTCCCGGTTCTTCAAGTTATACCGGAAACGGTGGCCAGGCCACTAATGCTACGTTGTACTGGCCCAACGGGCTGGCTGTTGACGACTCGGGCAATATTTATATAGGCGACACAAGAAATTTTGTTATACGAAAAGTAAACGGTGTAACCGGGATTATAAATACTATCGGGGGCAATGGTACTTCAGGATTTAGTGGGGATGGTGGCCCGGCTACCGCGGCAGAAATATCGCAGATACGTTACCTGGCACTTGACGATAGCGGGAACATATACTTTGCCGATGCAAATAATAACCGCATAAGGGAAATAAGAAAATCGACCGGCATAATAACAACCTATGCTGGTAATGGTACGGCCGCTTTTAGCGGCGACGGCGGGCCGGCCACGGCAGCCGAAATAAATGCACCTTATGGCGTAACGCTTGATAAGGCCGGCAATATGTATATAGCCGACCAGGATAACAACCGCATAAGGATGATAAATGTGAGTACCCATATTATTACTACCGTAGCAGGTAATGGCACAGCGGGATATTCGGGTGACGGAGGGGCAGCCACAGCTGCCGAGGTATATAACCCTACCGATGTTTCCATAGGCCCGGGCGGAAACCTGCTTATTGCGGATACCTATAACCAGGTGGTGCGTAAGGTAACAATTTCAACGGGCGATATTTCTACTATTGCAGGTAATGGCACTGCCGGTTACAGCGGAGATGGAGGTGCAGCCACGGCGGCTGAAATGCACTATCCGAATGGTATTACCCTCGATGCTAAAGGTAACCTTTATATACCCGATTGGGGCAATAATGTAATACGTGAAGTAACAAATGCCGACCCACAGGGTATAAATGAGGTAAGCGATAATTCTACTGTGCGTGTATATCCTAACCCATCGAATGGCATTTTCATTCTGCAAGCCGATAGCCAATGGCCATTAGCTAATAGCCGAGTGGAAGTTTATAATGTTTTAGGCGAGAAAGTCTATTCGAATACATTCTCAACTTTCCATTCTCAATTCGTAATTGACATTTCAGGTCAATCATCCGGAATTTATTTCTATCGCATTATTTCTGAAAAGGGAGATGCTATTGCAAGCGGTAAGCTGATAATGGAGAGATAATATTTTAACGGATTCCATTAAAAGGAAAAGGGTAGTGAATTTTGTTTCGCTGCCCTTTTCTTTGTCTCTTAATCTTACACTGATAACTCGCCGTAAGCCGTTAGCCAGCAGTCGGTAGTGAATTGCTAATTACCGATTTGTAATTCTTAATTAGAATGCATACTTTAGTATGAATTTAAGAACCACTATAACATGAAAAAACTACTACTTACCATTTCAGTTTCACTTGTTGCAGTATGTTTTGCGTTTGGGCAGATTAGCCAGGGAGAATATCAATTAGGTGGAACGTATGCTGATCAGGGATATTCAATAATTAAAACAAATGATGGTGGTTATGCAATAGCAGGGGGTTATGGTGACGATTACTCCGACAGTGCATATTTATATGTTATAAAACTCGATTCGAATTTTAATTTTAAATGGAGTAAGACGATAGGAGGTGTAGGAACGGAGTACGGGAATAGTATTATACAAAGTAAGGACAAAGGATATATAGTTGTCGGGTATTCCAGTTCTTACGGGGCCGGGAGTAACGATGAGTATGTGGTTAAACTTGATTCGGCTGGTAATGTGAAATGGACGAGAACTTCAGGAGGAACAGGTGATGATGAAGCTACTTCAGTTGTTCAATCTGCGAACGGAGATTATGTTATCGCGGGTTATACAAATTCATTCGGTGCAGGAGGTTACGATGCGTATGTTACAGAATTGGATACAGCAGGTAATCTGGTGCTTAGCAAAACATATGGTAATGGTTTCGATGAAAAGATTAATTCAATGAGTAAAACAAAAGATAAGGGATATATCCTGGCAGGGTATACAAATTCTTCAGGCGCTGGCGGGCAAGATGTGTATCTGTTAAAATTAGATTCAGTTTTTCATGTTACATGGTCGAGTACCTTAGGTGCCTCTAATAATGAAATAGCAAATTCAGTAATACAAACAAAGAAAGGCGACTTTGCCATAGCAGGAATAAACGACTCTGCTGTTGGCATGGGTGGATATATTCAAGGATATGTTGCTTTAATTGATTCCATTGGTAACTTGAAAAAAGCAGAAGATATCAATAGTGGTATTTATAATTATAAATCTGAAATATTTAACGCAATAGCCCAAACTCTTGATGGCGGATATACAATAACGGGAATGTCATATTCTTTTTCTGTTGGTGGAACAGGTTCGTTGTATACGGTTAAAGTAGATACTGCATTGAATATAATAAAGGGAGTTGCTTTAGGCGGGTGCGAGGCTGAAGGCCAGTCTTTATTGCAAACATCAGATAAAGGCATTTTAGTTGTCGGCCAGAATTGTCCGGTTTACCCGGATTCAGGGAATATCTTCCTTGTGAAATATGACTCTACACTTAATACATGTGGAAGTTTAGCTTACGGAGGGGTAGCAATTGCATCAGGAATATTAACCAGGCCACTAGTGTTTACAGGTAGTGGCGGAACTATAACCAGTACTAATCAGGGCAAGATTTCTTCCGCTGGCGGCAGTTCAAATGTATGCAGCACTCCTACTTCAGTCAATACTATTTCCCCGCCCATAAATAGTGTGCAGGTTTATCCGAATCCGGGCAACGGGGTATTTATCATAGAGCAGAGTGCGGAGAAACAGAGCGGAGTGATTGAAGTTTATAATATTTTAGGCGAGAAAATTCATCAACACTCTTTCTCCGCTCTCCTCACTACGCTTGACCTTTCAGGTCAGCCATCGGGTATTTATTTCTATCGCATTACTTCTGAAAAGGGAGAAGCGATTAACAGCGGTAAGTTAATAATAGAGAAATAAGAAACCCGGTAATTAGGGCTGAACATTAATTCCTAATTCCCGGATTCCTGATTCATAATTGAATTTAATTACCTACCGGAATGGTGTTCACCGCCACCACCGCCGTGCATTCCGCCGCCACCACCGCCGTGCATTCCACCGCCTCCGCTATGCATGGGTGCTCCACCACCGTGCATTGGTGCTCCACCATGTTGTGGGGGTGCCTGTTGTCTTGGTTGCTGATGCATTGCCGGGGCCTGGTGCGATGGAGCCTGCCTTTGTGCCTGTTGCCTGGGTTGCTGTTGCGCTCCGCCGCTGTGTTGAGTGGCTGAATGCGAACCGTTAGCAGGCCTTGCTGTAGTATGGTGTGAAGATGCCAGGGCATGTCCGCCGCTATTATAGCGTTGGCCATGTACTGAACTCATTGCCGATACCCTGGGAGAACCGTGGTTTACTGAAGCGCGCTGGCTACTTATTCTGCTCATGGCGCTTTCATGTGAGTTTTGTGCTGCGGTAGGGTTTGTATGCTGTTCATGCATGGCTGCCTCTTCGTCGTGGTTAGGTTCTGCTACCACTCCACCAACACCGTTAAAGCCTGAGTGGCCTCCCGGGTCATGAAAGCCTCTGTCGGCATACGTATTATGGAACCCGCCGCCTACGTGCCATGCTGCAGAGTTATACATAAAGTGTCCGCCTTCCCAACGGCCGCCATAGAAACCATGCCCGTAGTAACCGAAGCCATAGTTTATGCCACCATAGAAACCGATATGCGGTCCCCAGTAGCCACCATGCCATAAATAGTGGCCGCCATAAAATCCCCAGTAGCCGGGCGTCCATAAAAAGCCTATAGTAGGCGGAGCCAACCATACGCCGGGCACCCAATAGTAGTCTCCGGCATCGGGGTCCCATGCCCAGTAGCCGGGTGTCCAGAAATATCCCTCAACAGGGCAGGGAGGTTGGGCGTAAACAGGTATTGCAGGTGGAGCAATTCCTACACTTACACCTACAGCCACTTGTGCATGGCTTTGTGCCATTATTCCTACAAGGGCCGCTATTATTAAAATTACCGCTGATTTTTTCATGACTTTTTGTTTTTATACGTACTGTTACAATAGCAAAATTACCCCTATAGGGTGAAGATTGCATGAAGGATAGTTAAACAAGGTAAATTAATGGATAAGAATACATTATGAAGGGGTGAAAATCAATGAGTTTTTAATGTGAATCGTTTTTTTTTGCGTTAGCGATTGCAGCGGAAAGCCCGGAATGAAATGAGGACTTACAGCGTAAAGCGCGACCCGAAGGGGAACGCCCAAAGTTTTGTCCTAAACAGTATCTTTAATCCGTAATTAGTAATCTTTAATCAAATAATGCAATTCCCCGCCGACCTTCACTTAGGTAGTTTCAGAGTGAGCGCCCATCTTGTGCTGGAGACACTGGCATTTTTTATAGGGTTCAGGTATTTTTTGTTTTTGCGCCGCAGAACTACCGATACCATAAGTGATAGTAACCGCATAGTTATATTAATAGGAACCACATTCGGGGCATTTTTGTTTTCCCGTTTGCTGGGCGGGCTTGAGCACCCTGAAACATTAATGGCATCGCAACACAAATTGCTGTATATGTTTGCCAACACAACCATAGTGGGTGCATTGCTGGGTGGATTGGTAGGCGCAGAGACCACCAAGTATTTTGTAAAAGAGAAAAACTCATCGGGCGACCTGATTACATATCCCTTAATACTGGCTATGATGATTGGCCGCATAGGTTGCTTTACCAGCGGGGTGTATGAAGAGACATACGGAGTAGAAACTAATTCAGTTTTCGGTATGGATTTAGGCGATGGGCTGCACCGCCACCCGGTTACATTGTACGAAATATTCTTTTTGGGCTGTATGTGGTTGTTATTGCTTGCTATTGAAAAAAAATCGCCATTAAAAAACGGTTACCGCTTTAAAATATTCATGATATCCTATTTGATTTTCCGCCTGCTGCTCGATTTTATTAAGCCCGGCAATAAATACCTGTTCGGGGTTTTGGGTACTATACAGATAAGTTGCATTTTAGGGCTTCTGTATTACAGTAAAACCATTTTAATGTTCATAATAAAACCCTCATCGGTAAAAGCACATGCCTAACACACGCGATTATATTTATTACGACCACACCATTAGTCTTTGTAACGAATGCCACAAGCGCATTGACGCCAAGGTTATTTTCCAGGATAGTAACGTATACCTTACTAAAACCTGTCGTGAACATGGTTTTCAGAAGGTACTTATAGCAACCGATATTGAATTTTATAAGCAGATACGTAACTACAATAAGGCATCGGAATACCCGCTGAAGCCGCACACGGAAACTTTGTATGGCTGCCCTTACGATTGCGGTATTTGTCCCGACCATGAACAGCATTCGTGCTTAACATTGGTAGAAGTAACCGACCGCTGCAACTTAACATGCCCCACCTGTTATGCCAGCTCGTCGCCTACACATGGGCGCCACCGCACACTGGACGAGATTGAAAAAATGTTCGACGCTATTGTGAAGAGCGAAGGCGAACCCGACGTGGTGCAGATAAGCGGGGGAGAGCCTACCATTCACCCTGACTTTTTTAAAATACTTGACATTGCCAAGACCAAGCCCATAAAGCACCTGATGCTTAACACTAATGGGTTCCGCATTGCCGATGATTTGGAGTTTACCGAAAAGCTGGCAACGTATATGCCCGACTTTGAAATTTACCTGCAGTTCGATTCATTTAAGCCCGATGCATTGGTGAAACTGCGTGGTAAAGATTTAACCAAAGTGCGCCAGAAGGCATTGGAGAACCTTAACAAGTTTAACCTGTCGACTACCTTAGTAGTTACGCTACAAAAGGGCCTTAACGACGATGAGATAGGGGAGATAATAGAATTTGCGTTGAAACAAAAATGTGTGCGTGGTGTTACCTTTCAACCTACGTCGATAAGTGGAAGGCTTAAAAATTTTAACCCGGAAACCGACAGGCTTACCAGTACCGAAATACGCACTAAAATAATAGAACAGGCAAAGATTTTCAAGCCAGCTGATTTAGTACCTGTGCCATGTAACCCCGATGCGCTGATAATGGCTTATGCACTGAAAATAGGCGACCAGGTGCAACCACTTACACATTTAATAGACCCGGAGGTGCTGCTCAATTCATCGAGAAACACTATAGTATATGAGCAGGACAAAGACCTGCACAACTATGTAATGAAGATATTCAGCACCGGCATATCGACTGATAAAGTAAGCGAGTCGTTCAATCATTTACTTTGTTGTTTGCCCGAAGTGATGGCCCCCGGCCTGGGTTACGATAACCTGTTCCGTATAATTATTATGAACTTTATGGATGCCTATGACTTTGATGTGCGTGCCATAAAAAAATCGTGTGTGCATATAGTAAACGACGATGGTAGAATTATTCCTTTCGAAACCATGAATATGTTTTATAGGAAAGAGTTTAAAGAAAAGTACCAGGAACTAATAAGTTGAGTTTATAAAGTTTGTAAAGTTCATAAAGTTGAAAGTTCAAATGGTTTATAAGGAATATTCTCATTTCCCGTTATGAAGAAGTTAGGGAAAATAGTGGGCATAAATCTAGCCGTGTTGCTGGGATACTCATTGCTAATAAGGCTTGGGGTTGGTCGCGATGGAATAACCATTATGATGTACTCTGCCTTTTTAATAATATGCCAGGTGATTTTTAATTTACTTAGTGCAGCTAACCAACGGACGAGTGGAAACAAGGATGTGGGCAATTCATATACATTAAGCGCTATTGTGGTTTTAGTAATAGGCTTCGCGGTATGTTTTGGTAATGCAGGAATTTAAATAAACATGAAAGCATTAAATAAAGTTATAGGAATTAACCTGGGCTTACTGCTGGCATATTCCATTGTTATACGAATTATAGCTAAGAGCGGTGATACAGGGGTGCCATACCATCATGCCTCGGGAGATATTCTGGGTATGTCGTTTTTTATTATTCTTATTCATGTAATTGCCCTGTTTTTAACGTCAGTTGTTCTTTACGTAGCCGGAAAAGTACAGTTAGCCAATTCATTTTTGCTTACCACATTTCTTACACTGATGGTAGGTTTTGGAGTGTGCCTGGGAAATTCGTCTATATAGTTGTCAGGCGTTAGTCATCAGTCTCAAGAGAACTATTGAGGCATAAATCTTAGTTCATAGTTACGTTGAAGGACGATTGGCTGTAACGCGGATTGACAATATCGTTGTAAATAGAGCCGAAAGTATAGGTGAACCCAACACTGAAGAAGTAGCTATAAGAGGTGGTAAGTGCCTGCACCTGCAATAATATATCTGCTGTACTGGCACCAGCGCCGGGCAGGAACACCTGGTCGTGAACAAGAGAGCCTGCGGCAAACAGGTTAATGGTAAAGCCCTGGAACACGTTAATGTTAAGCTGTGTAAACGCCGACAGGTTGTTCTTGGTTAAATCGTAAAAATAGTGCGAGCCTGTTACGGAAAAATATAAGGAGCCCCAGGGTTTTTTATAAGTAGCCGAGGCAGTGAGCGATTCCCCGAAGTAGAGGGAATTAATATTACCAAAGATTGTAGTGTCTATACATTGCGTATTTATACCGTAAATAGAGTAGAGTAGGCGTATCTGCCTGTGCGTGGCCTCGCTATAAGGGAATAAAGAATATTCAATACCGGGGCCCACATTCTCTTGCAGTTTTATGTTGGAGTAGGTTGAGGAGTTGACTGATGTATTGAGGCCTGCGGAGAAATGATTGGAAATACTGCGCACAACCAATGCGGAAGCCGATTCGCTTTTTGTAGACGTGGCTATGGTGCTGTCGCCGACAATAAAGGAGTTTTCATTCAGCGAATAGCTCAGGTTCAGTTTCACTTTCCAGTCGGCTGTTACTTTGGTGGCTGAAAAACCGGCTGAGTAGTTTGAATTGGTAACAAGCTCTTGCCCGCTAGCAAAACCGTTGGCGTTTACGGCAAACACCCACGATTTCCATGGGTCGTTTACTTGTGTGGCTGCCGGTTTGCTGTTGGTGTCGGTGGGCATGCTTATTAATAACCTATCGGCATAAGGAGTGCGTGCGACATAGCGCATAAGCCCCAATTTAATGTATTGGGTTACTTTTTTACGCAGGCCGTCATCAGTTTCATACGACTGTGCCGAAAACTTAAGTGTGTCTTTCTGCCCTGCAAACTCTTTCTGCCCAATAAATACAAGTGTATACGATGTTCCCCCGCTGCCCGTTGAAAGTGATGAACCCACAATATCGAGCTGGGCAAGGTTGCGGTCGCGCACATAGTTCACAAAGTTTATTTCCTGGCGCAGGTAGTCAAGGTCGCAAAAGCCGCAATCGACATAAATATGCAGTGCCTTGCTTGATTGGTTGGTGTCGGTGTTCTGGGCGTAGCCATGTAAAAACATGGATGCAAGGAGAATTGTGAAAACAAGATTGCTCTTCATGGAGGAGAAGTTTTTTATATAATGCAAGATGGCGAAAAAAGATACAAAGCGGTGATATTCACTATTTTATTTAACGGAAATTAACATTAGTTGGCATGTGTTATTTACAATATGGTGAACGATGCCTGCCACAAAAGCTATTTGCCGTAAGACGCAAAGGGTGGCGTATATGTTACAAGGAGAGAGAAATAAGTACGAGCAGGAGAGTATTCTCTTAAATGGAAACCGGGATAATTATATATTAATTGTCCAAAGCAGTTTACCGGTTTTCATATCAATGCAAGCCATTTGTATCTGGCCTATAAATACCAGGTTGCCGTTGGTAATGGTAAACCACTGGTATCCAAAATTTGGGTCGCCCTTAGAGAATACTGTTTCAAATGCGCCTTTTTTACTGGCCTTGTCGGGGTCGAAGCAAAAGTTGTTGAGTGTACATTTCCATTCTTCGGTAAATGTTGTGTCGGCCCCCATTTTTATTTTTGATATTATAGCGTGTGCCGTATCGGAAACATCGGATGAATAAAATACCAGGAAAGTATTGGGCTCATCGGTCAGCAAACGTTTGTCAAATGCAGTTTCAGGATACTTAAAATAGCGCAGGTCCGCATCGAGCCTGTATTGCCTCTGTTCATTAGCAAATTCAGTATTCATTTCATCGGTGGTCATGGCGCTTTTCCTGGCATCGACATGCCTGATGTCGCTGTTAAATGCAGCAATAGAATCCTGCAGGTTTTTTATTTCAATCCTCATCTTAGCGTCCTTTTCCTTTTTTATAGCGCCGGCCCTTGCCGCATCATTATCTAGTATAAGTTTTCCCGAAAGGAATGAAAGGCCTCCTTTAGCCGCAATACCGGCATACTCTATAACATTCCTGTTTTCATTTGACAAGTATATGGTCTTTCCATTGCTCATAGGCGCGCTGTTTTCCAAATAGGTTTTGGAAAAGAGGCTCATAACTGAAATTTTATCACTTGTCCTTTGCACAGAATCGTTAGCCGGGTTGTAGTAATAGGTATAGCCTTGCATATCCGACAACATAATTTTACCTTGTGCCCAGTCGAAACTGAAACAGCGTGGCAAATCGTACCATTTAGGTTTGGCAAAGCTTAACGCTTTCAGTTGAGCATTATCGCAAAGCTTTTGTTGGTTAGCAATAACATCGAGAGTTTTAGGGTCGCGGCAATGCAGCCCCAAGTCTTTGTTAAGGCTATAGAGCCATACTTTATCGCCCGTTATGCCTAGCAAAATACATTCTCCGTCATCACCGCCTTCCTTCAGATTTACTCTTGCTGACAACTTGCCGGTAGATACATCATATGATGAGATGCGGTAATCGTTATAGCCGCTTATTTTTGTTATTCCCTGCCCGGAAGATTTCGAAGTGGCCTGGAAAATTTTCTCACGACAAATAATAAATGCACCTTCTTTACCTTGGTAAAGCAGGGTGGCATCTATATCATCGGCACGGTCGTTTATTACGTCTTTATGAAAGCAAGATGTAAGTGTTAATGTTAGTAACAGTATAAACAGGTAAAGTTTCTTCATAACAGGTTGGATGAATTATGAGTGGTGAATGTATGAAAGATTTCTTCAAAAGACATTGTGATAATATACAGTTAACCATGTTGCTTTAATTATTTAATATTCATATTTCCAGGCATTTCCAGCTATGAATAACCTTTCAATATTGGGCTTAAAGACTTTTTTAGGTATTTAACCCTAGGTGTTTATACCTATTTTTTTCTTATAAAATTAGGTGTTTACACTCTTGTTTACCCCCTACCTGATGGTGTAACATTGTCGTGAAATGTTTAGCGTGCTGCCTAGGAACCATGCTATTCAAATCAGAAATGCTTTAAGTAATAACCTCTAAATCCTAATTTCATGAAACTGAAAACGCCGTTAATTGCAGCCTTGCTCGTTCTGGGAGGACGAGCCTGCATGGCGCAGGCCATTTCGCCTGACGTTATTGCCTCCTCGGGAAGTTGTTTTGTTTCACCTGAAGTGTCGCTAAGCTGGACATTGGGCGAACCACTTTCCGAAACCTATGCCTCATCAACCAATTATTTAACCCAGGGTTTCCAGCAGCCCACATCTGTTGTTATCACCAGTGTCGACAACATTAACCAGCAGGGCAATGTAAGCGCTTACCCCAATCCTTTTACCAGTTCTTTTTATGTAAAGAACAATGATGAAGGGAAAAGCCTTGAAGTTGAACTGACTGACATGGATGGTAAAACAATCTTTAAAAAGAGTATGACCGCACAAGAGCAGGAATTCGATTTAAGCCCTTATGCAAATGGTATTTACTTTTTAAAGGTTTACAATGTAAACAACCAGCTTATTCAAACCCTTAAAGTTGACAAAATCAAGTAATCACAACTATTTAACTTATTAAAACAATGAAAAAATTAACACTATTAGTTGCAACACTGCTGACACTAGGTTTGTCGCCGGCAGCATTTGCACAAACAACTACGGCAGGTGCGCCGCAGGCCATAAAATACCAGGCCGTGGCCAGAAACTCTAATGGAGATGCTATAGCTAATCAACCCGTTTCTTTCCGTATTAGTATTGTAGAAGGAAGCGCAAATGGAACAACAGTATATGAAGAAACCCAGACATCTTCAACCAACCAATTTGGACTTGCCAACCTGAACATTGGTAATGGTACAGTTGTAACAGGTACCTTTAATGGTATTGACTGGAGCAAGGGCGATTACTTTGTAAAGGTTGAGTTTGATCCCAAAGGAGGGAACAATTATGCAGTTATGGGTACTTCTCAGTTAACGTCGGTACCTTACTCATTATACGCACAGCATTCAGCTGTTTCAGACAGTGTCAGAGAATTCCCGATTAAGGCAGCCTTGCTGGGAACAAACCTGCAGGCCCCATTCGATTCACCGAAAACCGGCATGCTGGTTTATAATACTGATTCGGCCGGAACAGGTAATTACGCTGTTATTCCAGGATATTATTATAATGCCGGAACAGCAGCTACCCCTAATTGGGTTCTTTTAGAATCGTCAGATCCTTTAAAACCCAACCGTGGTTATCATGATGCGTGCCCAGGGTCACAGAATGAATTTGGTGTCTGCTCCGCTAATGCTACCGGTACCGGTGGGTACAATACGGCCTATGGTGATGCTGCATTTCATAGCTTTACCACTGGTTCAGATAATTCAGCTTATGGTTATGAAGCGCTTTACACTAATAATACAGGCGGGTACAATACCAGTGTAGGTTATGAATCAATGTATACCAACACTTCGGGAGGCTCTAACACTGCTATAGGTGAAAGTTCCTTATATACAAATGGTACCGGATCAAGTAATACAGCGGTTGGCGGAAATGCTTTATATACAAACGGAAGCGGAAGCAGTAGTACGGCGGTAGGTTTTGATGCGTTATATAAGAATACAGCTGATGCAAGCACCGCGGTAGGTGATAGCGCATTATATAAAAATAGCACTGGTCTACATAACACAGCCATGGGGTACCAGGCATTAAGCCTTAATACTACAGCAAGTGAAGGAACAGCGGTAGGATATAATGCACTGGCGGCAAATACGGCAGATGGTAATACCGCAGTGGGCGATAGCGCACTAGCGGCTAACACCAGCGGAGGGTTCAATACCTCTGTTGGTGTGGTAGCGTTATATTTGAATACTACGGGAAGCAATAACGTGGCAGTTGGTGCAGGCGCCCTGGCTACCGGAACTACAAATAATTGCACCGCTATAGGTGAACTTGCATTGGATGATGAAAGCGGAGGTATTGATAATACCGCGGTGGGTTATACAGCTCTGGGGTATTATTTAAAAGGAGATGCTAATACCGCTAGCGGAGCATTTGCCCTGGGCGGAGAGGTCTGGAATTCCAATGCCGAAGGAAGCTTTAATACAGCTGATGGAGACAGTGCATTATTTAATAATACTTCAGGGTTAAATAACACGGCCATGGGTTATGCTTCGTTACTTGCCAATGCATCAGCAAGCAGCAACACGTCTGTAGGTACCAATTCATTGTATAAGAATACCGGAAGCTGGAATACAGCGTTGGGCGACAGTGCAGGGTACTATAATACAACCGGTACAGATAATACGTATGTGGGGTATAAAGCGGGGGATAACGCTTCGCTTACTACCATTAGCAATACAACATGCGTGGGTTACAATTCCGGTGCATCGGCAACAACTATCGGAAGCAATAGTATTTACCTGGGCAATGCTTCAATAGCACACTTGTATTGCGAAGTAACTTCAATCAGTGCTTATAGCGACCGCAGGATAAAGGATAATATAAAGGCAAATGTTCCTGGTTTGGCCTTCATTACCAAATTGCGCCCTGTAACCTATAACTTGAATATTCATAAACAGAATGCAATAACCGGGGCGAAGGATGAAGACTACGCCGGTAAATATGAGATGGAGAAAATAACGCAAAGCGGTTTTATAGCACAGGAAGTTGATTCTGCTGCTCAGGCATGTGGTTACGATTTCAATGGCATAAACAGGCCCAGCAGCCCGAATGGTTTATATAGCCTGGGCTATACTGATTTTGTGGTGCCACTGGTTAAGGCTGTTCAGGAACAACAACAAATGATTGATAGCCTGAAAACCATAATCGCTACTCAAACGGCTAAAGCAAGTGCCGATGATAAAGTAATGAAAAGCCAGGACGAGCGGTTGATTAGTGATGAAAAGGAGGTAGCAGAATTGAAGAAATTAATCGAATCATCAGGCACTACGGCAAGTATAAAGCAGTAGATATGTGGATGAAAGTAATAGCATCATAAATATCTTATGAAAACAATAAAAATCATGAATAATAAATTGACTTTACTGACATTAATCCTGGTGACATTAGGTTTGTCGTCACCGGGTTTTGCACAGCAAGTTCAATCTTCATCTTCCGGTGCCCTGCAGGCCATGAAATACCAGGCAGTTGCACGTAACTCCAATGGCGATGCCATAGCCAGCCAGCCTGTTTCTTTCCGTATAAGTATAGTAGAAGGAAGCGCCAACGGAACAACGGTATATGAAGAAACCCAGACATCTACTACCAACCAGTTTGGTTTAGCCAACCTGAATATTGGTATTGGTAATGTGGTAACGGGAAACTTTAATACCATTGACTGGAGCAAGGGAGAGTACTTTCTAAAGATTGAGTTCGACCCCAAAGGTGGAGACAGTTACTCCTATATGGGTACTTCTCAGTTAATGTCAGTTCCTTACTCTTTATATGCTGAGCATTCAGCTGTTTCAGACAGTGTCAGAGAATTCCCGATTAAGGCAGCCTTATTGGGAACAAACCTGCAGGCTCCATTTGATTCACCGCAAACCGGTACGCTGGTTTATAACACTGATTCAGCCGGAACAGGCAATTATGCTGTTATTCCAGGGTATTATTATAATGCCGGAACAGCAGCTACCCCTAATTGGGTTCTTTTAGAATCCTCAGATCCTTTAAACCCCAACCGTGGTTACCATGATGCATGTACCGGTACAAATGAAT
>JABDGY010000049.1 GCA_013285805.1 Bacteroidota bacterium
AAGCTGAACGCGTACCATTGATTCAGAAAATGCTGGTGCGCAAATGCATCGAAGCATCGAGGCCGGTAATTATTGCCACGCAAATGATGGAGAGCATGCTTACCAACTTCTCTCCCACCCGTGCCGAAGTGAACGACGTTGCCAATGCTGTGCTCGATGGAGCTGACGCTGTTATGCTTAGCGAAGAAACATCGGTAGGGCAATACCCTGTGCGTGCTGTACAATATATGCAGCGTATTGCACAACATATTGAAGAAAACGAAAACAGCATTTACCACCGCGAGCATCACCCTGTACTGCAAACGCAAACATTTATATCCGATTCTATTTGTTACAATGCCTGTGTAATGGCGCGCCAGGCAGGTGTTAAGGCTATTGCATCCATGACCAATTCAGGTTATACCGCGTTTAAATTATCGAGCCACAGGCCCAAAGCAAATATTTTCATTTTCACCGATAACCGTTCCTTGCTTACTACGCTTAGCCTGTTGTGGGGAGTGCATGGGTTCTACTACGACAAATACAAAAGCACCGACGAAACCATTTCTGATATTAAAAAATTCCTGGCCAGGGAAGACCTGTTAAAGCCGCACGATTTTGTGATAAACATTGCCAGCACCCCTATTAAAGAGCGTGGCCGCACCAATATGATGAAGCTGAGCCAGATTGTGTAATTCTTTTTACTATTCAAATGAGTTATCGCTATTATAATACTATTCGGCTCCGTAGGAGCCATATATTAATAGTATTACGTTTCAACCTACAATAGAAAGCTCCGTTAGGAGCGACATATAAATTCAAATGCCGAATACCTATACCAAATTATATGCGCACGTAGTATTTGCAGTAAGGGGAAGAGAATCCCTTATTTCCGGTTCGTGGCAGCAAGAACTGTACAAGTATATAAGCGGGATAATAAAGGAAAAGAAGCAGAAGCTATACATAATTAATGGTATGCCGGACCATCTACATTTGCTAATTAGT
The DNA here is from genome assembly GCA_013285805.1 of Bacteroidota bacterium. Lineage (GTDB taxonomy): Bacteria > Bacteroidota > Bacteroidia > JABEUT01 > JABEUT01 > JABEUT01. Next base: position 985 of record JABDGY010000049.1, read on the forward strand.
ATAGGGCCGGACATACCTCTTTCTGATTTAATACAAGATATAAAAGCAAGCTCATCAAAGTGGATTAATGAAAAGGATTTTGTTAAAGGAAAATTCTATTGGCAGGAAGGATTCGCGGCATTCAGCTATGGGGAATCACAACTACCTGTATTAATAAACTATATTAAAAATCAGGAAGAACATCACAAAAAGAAGTCATTTAAAGACGAATATTTGAAGTTATTACAGTCTTTTAAGGTTGATTTCAACGAAAGATATTTATTCGAATTTTATGAGTAATTTTGATAATATATCACCCCTAAAGGGGTTTTAGCTTTGTCTTACATCTCTTACTATTAACATAACGCTCCTATGGAGCTATTTTAAAACCTAATTAAGAACTATGAAAATTGTAAAAGTAACCTATACTACCAAAGCCGGCTATGCCGAGCAGAATAAAGCCAACATACAAAAGGTGATGAATGATTTGCAGGCTATTAATAACCCAAACATTTCATACACTGCCTGTATTGGCGAGGATGGAAAAACATTTACCCACTTTGCTTTCTTTAAAACAGATGAAGACCGTAAAGTATTGGGTGACCTTCCTTCATTTAAATCTTTCCAGGAACAGTTAAAGGCCAGCGGACCTGAAGTACCGCCTCAACAGGAATCCCCTTCTTTTGTAGGTTCTTCTACTGACCTTTTCAGAAAATAATACTTTATACCATGAATAAAATAGGCACCAAAGACAAGCCCATGAAGTTAAAAACACCTCCTTTAACTTCAGAATATACTATGCATGTTGATGAAAAAGACGGTAAAGAACTTTTAGTCTGCACCGTAGGTAAAACTGTTTTGCATTACGATATGCGCTGTATTAATGACTTACATGCTATGCTTAAAAAGCATGGCGACTGGATGGAACTTGGCAGCGCCGATGAACAAAAACCAGCAAAAGAAGGCACAGTTGAAGCCTGGGGACGTTCCCCCAAAAACCCGGTTGGCGGATGGTATGGCCTTAAAAAAGGTTTACGTGGACGTTTCGGAATGTATGTTCCTCCATTAATGGAAGCATTGGGGTTAGCGGAAGTCGAACACAACGCTAAGAATAACAGGATGAAGGCTAAGTAATTCGTAGTTTCCTACGCGTCCAGCTCGCCTGCAATCACGTTCATGCTACTCATAGTAACAATAGCGTCTGACAACAGGTTACCGCGAATCATTTCAGGGTAAGCCTGGTAGTAAATAAAGCATGGCCTGCGGAAGTGCAGCCTGTATGGTGTTCTGCCGCCATCGCTCACCAGGTAAAAACCCAGTTCGCCATTGCCACCTTCCACACAGTGGTACACTTCGCCTTTCGGAATATTGGTTTCGCCCATCACTATTTTAAAGTGATAAATGAGCGCTTCCATATTATTATATACTTCTTCTTTAGGAGGCAGATAAAAATCAGGTACATCGCCTTTAAATTCTTTGCCCGGCATCTGTTCAATCTTTGCTATAGCCTGCTGAATGATGCTGTAACTTTCCCATATCTCATGTTCACGAACCATGAAACGGTCGTAGGTATCTCCGTTGGTTCCAATAGGAATATCGAACTTAAAATCTTCGTAGCCGGAATATGGATTCATAACGCGCACGTCGTAATCAACACCTGCGGCTCGCAGGTTAGGGCCGGTAAAACCATAATTCAATGCCCTGTCAGCGCTTATTGAACCGGCGCCAATTGTACGGTCCATGAATATGCGGTTACGTACCAAAAGCTTTTCAAACTCTTTCAGTATAGCCGGAAATTCTTTCATGAATTTCTTAATCTTTGCCCAGGTAACATCTGTAAAATCTCTTTCAAATCCTCCAATGCGGCCAATATTGGTTGTTAACCTTGCTCCGCAAATACTTTCAAATATTTCGTAAATTTTTTCACGCTCTTCAAATACATAAACGAAACCCGTAAGCGCTCCGGCGTCAACACCAATAACACTATTGCAAACCAAATGGTCAGCAATACGCGAAAGTTCCATTATTATAATGCGCATATACTCTACACGCCTGGGTATTTTAGCTTCAATAAGTTTTTCAACCGTCATGTGCCAGCCCATATTATTTATAGGCGATGAGCAGTAATTCAGACGGTCGGTGATAGGTGTAATCTGGTTATAAGGCCTGCGTTCGGCAAGCTTTTCAAATGCACGGTGTATATAGCCAATAGTAGGTTCCGAATCAATTATTATCTCCCCGTCCATTTTCAAAATGTTCTGGAAAACACCATGTGTGGCAGGGTGCGAGGGGCCAAGGTTAAGAATGGAATATTCCTTCTCTTCCAGCTTTTCGGCTGTTTCGGGCGGTGTTTGCTGCACCATTCTTCCTTTTTGCTTAGCTTGAGCCATAACAGAAAATATTTTTTATCGTCCGAACATTTTATCGTCCTTGTCAACCCTTGTAGGGTCCTCTAAAGGGAATTCTTTCAACAAAGGAAATCCACCCAAATCGTCTACATTCAAAATGCGCCTCAGGTCGGGATGGCCCTTAAAAGTAATACCAAAGAAATCGTAGGTTTCTCTTTCCATCCAGTTGGCAGCAGAGAATACGGTTGTAAGCGTAGGAACCACTGCATCGGTCAACGGGAAAAATATGCGAAGGCGTATTCTCCAATTGCGGCGCATGTTGTGCAGGTGATATATTACACCCAGCTCCTGTCCTTTATTATCAGGGAAATGTATTCCGCACAAGTCGGTGAGAAAACGGAATTGCATTTCAGGTTCATCGTAAAGAAATTTAACCACATCTATTATCCTGTCTTTCTTCACCGTAAAAACAGGGAAGTCGCGCATCATTTCAGCAGAAATAATATCCTCGCCGAATGCTTCGCGCAACTTAGTTTCTATTACCGGAAGTATATCCTCCATAATTCTGGCTTTTAGCTTATAGCCTTTGGCTGATGGCGTTAACTTTAATATTCATTATTCAACTGCTTATTCTATTCCGTATTTAGATAGCAGCATCTTGTATTCAGGGCCCTGCCTTCTGCGAATCGATTCATTCTGCACCAGTTCCTGTATTTTCAGTATTCCATCTAAAACCTGTTCAGGGCGTGGAGGGCAACCGGGCACATATACATCAACCGGCATAATCCTGTCAATACCTTGTAATACACTGTAAGTATCGAAAATACCTCCGCTGGAAGCGCATGCACCCATTGAAAGTACCCAGCGCGGTTCTGCCATTTGCAAATAAACCTGCTGTAGTACGGGTGCCATCTTTTTTGCAATGGTTCCCATTACCATAAGTAAGTCGGCCTGGCGTGGAGAAAAACTTAAACGCTCGGCTCCGAAACGTCCAAGGTCGTAATGTGCAGCCATAGTAGCCATAAACTCAATACCACAGCATGATGTGGCAAACGGCAACGGCCATAATGAATTTTTACGGGCCATTCCTACTACCTTATCAAGCGAGGTGGCAAAAAAACCCGGACCTTCTATTCCCGCCGGAGCGCCAACTGTTTCTATTTTTCTATCTTTTACCTGCGTTTCCATATCTTCAGCAATTTGGGGTTACTCGGCATCCCATTTCAGGGCTCCCTTTTTCAGAATGTAAACAAAACCTAAAAGCAATACCGCCATATATGATATCATTTCAATAAATCCTACGCTTCCCAGGTTCCTGAAATCAACGGCCCAGGGATACATGAATATTACTTCAACGTCGAACAATACAAACAGAATTGCAGCCAAAAAGTATTTTACCGAGAACGGTATGCGGGCATTGCCCTGCGATTCTATACCGCACTCAAACACATCGAGTTTCTTTTTATTTTTTCGTTTGGGGCCAAGTATATGTGTGGCGAACATAGTTACCGAAACAAAGCCACCGGCTACCATTACCGTTATAATAATCGGCAAATATTCTACTGTGCTGCTTGTCGTATTCATACTCTAGTAAATTACACTACAAAGTTAAGCATATTTATAAGCTACAGAGCCAAAATTGTATGCAATTATAGGGGTTTTTCCTGTAATTTCTAGTGGTTCCAGAAATTATACTCGTTTATAAGCGATTGCTTGCCTATTTGGGTTTGCACTATGTCAGTTTTCACCTCAAGGTCCTTCTTAAGAGCAAGTATAAAATCACTAATAGACACGTTTCCTGTTTCAAGCTCGGTTACACTAACTTTCATCCATAAACGGGCCTCTTCAGCCTCTCCTTTAAGTTGGCTTAGAAGCAAATTAGCGCTGTTTATCTGCTTTATAACCAGTAATGTGTGGGAAGTATACACCCGGGTAAAAAACTTCTCATATTTATCGCGCAGATTTTCAGAAGCCACAAGAGCCCTGCTCTGGAGTTTTCTTTTATTCCCGTCGTATATCGGCATTGACAGGTTAAGCCCAACACTGTTACCAAAGCTTTTGTAAATATATTGTGGCTGCGATGCCAATATGCCTGCATCGGCGTACCAGGAAAAATGGGGAAGGTATTGGGCATTCAATAATATTTTCTGTTCCGCTATCTGCATACTGTCAACCTTAAATTTACGGTAGGCATATACCTGGTTCATGTCGGGCCGGGCCAAAATTTTTAAATCAGGAACAGTAAGTGTGGGGAAAGTAGTATCTACTATTCCACAAGTCTCGTTCAAATCGCTGAAGGCTTTAATAACCTGGGCATAATATTGTGCCACTTGCGTATGTTCCGAATGTTCCTCAACCAGCAAACCATAATAGTCATCCATATTATAAAGCGTAGTATCTGCATAAACTTTCTTCAGTTCATCGACAAGGAAGCTATCGCTCTTCATGTAAAAAATCATTTGTTGCTGTAGCAGGCAGGTAGTTAGGAATTTGTCGGTTACATCTTTCCTTAACTGGTTCTTCGCCTGGTTCGCCTCGTTTGCCAATGAATCGTTGTGGTATGCATTTATAAGCCGGTTCGCATTAACTTCCTTTCTTGGTGAAATAAGTTCCGTCGCGCTTATTACCGATTGATAATGCCCGCTGTTTGTTACTATTTTGTCGTAGCCATAATCTCCGTAAGAAGGCGGATAAAGCGCCTGTGCATTTACGGCTATTTGCGGTTTATATATGGCGCCCGCTAAGGCGCTGTCGTACCTGTTTTGCTGAAGTTTGGTTTCAATGTCGGCAATAACCGGGGAGTTTGCCAGGGCCGTATTATAATAATCATCTACTGCCTTAAACTGTCCATGGGAAATGGTTGCAGTTAAAACAAAAAAAAGAAAGCCAGTTATTCTGAAGTAATTTTTCCGAGTAGGATGCATTTATCTCTTAATCAAAGCAGACAAATATAGAAATTGTATGGTGTAGTAGCCTTAAACCCTTATTCCTATCACCAATACATCATCTACTTGTTCCAGGTTACCCTTCCACTGCTCCAGCACTGTTTCTAATTCTTGTTTCTGTTTCTCCATTGGCTGATGGCTGACAGCTAAAAGCTTCTCCTGTAATTGCTTGTATTTGAACTTTTTGCCTTTAGGCCCTCCGAACTGGTCAGCATAACCATCGGTAAATAAATATAATGTGTCGCCTTTTTTCAGCTTTAATAAATGGGTAGAGAATGGCTTCTGGCCCTCATGCTTTCCTATCGGTTGTTTATCCGGGGCCACTTCCTTCAGTTCGCCACCTTGTGCGTACCATAAGGGGTTGTATGCCCCGCTCCATTGTATTTCTTTTGTTTGGGTATTAATACAGCAAAGCGATATGTCCATTCCATCCTGCACATTACTCTCACTCTTCTCGAATGTTTCCAATACAAGTTCTCTTACTCTATCCAATATCTTGCCCGGCTCAGTTATCTTAAATTCTTTTACAGTTCGGTTCAATGCATTGCTACATACCACACTAACCATTGCTCCGGGTACACCATGGCCTGTACAATCGGCTGCAGCTATTAAAATATTATCGCCGGCCCGCTCCATCCAGTAAAAATCGCCGGCAACAATGTCCTTAGGTTTATAAAGTACAAACGACTCGGGCAAATATTGTTTAATAATACTTAACGGAGGTAAAATAGCATCCTGCAAACGCTTGGCATAGGTTATGGAATCCAATATTTCTTTATTCTTTTCTTCAACAATTTCCTTCTGCTGCTCAACCATGTTTTTCTGCTCTTCTATTACCTCTTTCTGTTTACGCGTGATTTTTAACGAGCGGAAAATGCCAATGGCTACCACCGCTATAATAAGGGCAATGCACAATACAAAGGCTAATATTATTTTATGTCTTTTGTTATCGGCCTTTCCTATAGCATCGCTTTTCTCTTTCTCTGCGTTAAGCAAAGCCGCTTTTTTGTCAAAATCTGCCTGCTGTTGGGCTTCCTTCTGCTCGTTCTTTAACTGGTATATCTCTTTATCATTATGAATCTTATTCATAGAATCTTTATACGAATAAAACTTATCCTGGTAATAATAAGCCAGTTTATAGTCACCGGTTTTCGCGTAAGCATTTGTTAACACCTCGAAATAGTCATTATCATAATCGTGAAAATTATGATCAATGCTTAGTTTAATAGCTTTATTAGCATAATCAATTGCCTGGAAGTATTGCCTCTTTGCAAGATATATCTGTGCTATACTTCCGTAGCAATACATAATTCCTTCGGTTACCTGGAATTTTATACGGAGTGCAAGCGATTTTTGCTGGATAGCCAATGCCGAATCGAGATAACCGAATCCACGATATGCATTTCCCATATTTCCCATAATAAGCGGCTCGTTCCTGAAATTTCCTGCTTTATCATTATAAATTATAGCGAGCCTGAAACTATTCAGGCAGCCCATTGTGTCCTTCTTGCTTTCATAATAACTTGCCAGATGCTGATACCCGCTGGCTATATTCTGATTTGTTTTGACAGGATTAAGGGATGTATTCCTTATTAAAATGCCAATGGCTTTTGTGCACATTTTTTTTGCTGAGTCTGGTGGTATATCAAAATCAGAGCTTGTAAGGTTAATCATCAGCCCGGCTATATTAATTGAATCGCGGCAAAGCAAATCGCTTTCCAGCGCCTTTTTATATTCCATATAGGCTTTCGAACTGTATTCAGAATAACGCAGCAGCAATCCTATAAACTGGAAGTCTGTGCCCCGTAGCTTCGAATCCAGCAATGCCACTACAGAATCTACCTGGGGCAGAATTTCAGGAAGCTTTTCGCGCTGTTGGTCTTTATAGTAAAAAAAGAAAAGCCCTACATATGCTCTTGCAAGGTCTTCCTTGTTTGTGTTTCCTATTTCCTTAATCGCCTTTTTAAAAGTAGCTACAATTCGGGCATGTGCGGTATCAGTCTCCGTATGATTATTTATAAGGTAATACCCTACCGAACAATCATACTTCCCTGAAAACGATGGGTTATTTTTTAGTTTCGTGCGAATCTCTTCCAGTTCCGCCTTACACTCTTTATAATTATTCAGATTAAAATTATGGTAGTACCGCTTAAATAGAAATTCTATTTTTTTTGCCGAGTCAGTAATATTGGCTCCTTCAGCAATCGCTTTTCTAAAATAGGAATTACTTGAACCCGTGTCGCTTCCCTTCAGTTCCTCAGCAAGCAGTATATAATCTGTAGCTCTGTCAAAGGCAACTTTATCGGTTTTAACTTTCGCTGTTAAACTATCAATATAATATTGGTTTTGTGAAAAAGCTTTAGCCCCTATTAAAAGTAGTAATAATTGCAGGTATATTTTTCTCATCCGAGATGCATTTTTAATTCTATACTTATTACCAACAGCATAAAAATACAAATCTTTCGTAATTGATTATAAATCAATACGATATATTATTTATATAGTAAGAATAAATTAAACCCTGATACCTATAATCAGCACATCGTCCACCTGCTCAAGGTTACCCTTCCACTGTTCCAACACTGTTTCTAATTCCTGTTTCTGTTTCTCCATTGGCTGATGGCTAATGGCTAAAAGCTTCTCCTGTAATTGCTTGTATTTGAACTTTTTGCCTTTAGGCCCTCCGAACTGGTCGGCATAACCATCGGTAAATAAGTATAATATATCTCCCTTATTTAAACTCAATTTATTTGTGTTGAATGGTTTAGGATTGTCTGTCTTTCCTATCGGTTGCTTATCCGGGGTTACCTCCTTAATCTCGTTATTCTGTATATACCATAACGGATTATATGCCCCCGACCAGCTAATGACTAATGGCGATTGGCTGATAGCTACCAGTGATATATCCATACCATCCTGCACATTATTTTCACTCTTCTCTCCGAATGGATCCCTTTGGGAAAATGTTTCCAATACAAGTTCCCTCACTCTGTCCAGTACTTTACCCGGTTCAGTTATTTTAAACTCTTTTACTGTGCGGTTCAACGCATTACTACAAACCACACTAACCATTGCACCGGGTACACCATGACCTGTACAATCGGCGGCAGCAATTAATAAAGCCTCCCTGCCCTCCAAAGGAGGGTTCTTTGTTTCACCTGAAATCCCCCCTTCGGGGGGTAGGGGGGCTATCCAGTAAAAATCTCCGGCAACAATGTCCTTAGGTTTGTACAATACAAATGATTCCGGCAGGTACTTTTGTATAATACTTATGGGTGGCAAAATGGCATCTTGTAGTCTTTTTGCATACGTAATAGAATCCAGCACTTCTTTATTCTTTTCTTCCACCAATGCCTTTTGCTCTTCTATTATTCTTTTCTGTTTTTGTGTTACTTTAAAGCGGCTGAATAACAAGCCTGAAAACACCAATACCAAAAACAGCCCTGTGCTTACCGATACTGTTATTATTTCCTGTCTTTTACCTGCCGCGGCTTCATCGGCATCTTTCTTATCCTGTATCGCCTTCTGTTCCGCCTGCTTCTTATCAAATTCATATTGCATTTGTTCACTTACAAGTTTCTTGGTATTCTCTTCATTTTTAAGGCTATCGCAATAAACAATATACATTTTGTAGTCTTCAAATGCAGTTTTATAATTTCCCATTAAAGAATCCAGATGATTCAAGTCAGAATAGGCTTCTTTTACAATAATTTTTTCTGATATTTCTTTGGCCACCAGCAAGCAGCTATCCAGGTATTGTTTTGCCAACGCATATTTTTTTTGCCTGATAGCAATACTGGACACTTTCTCATACGCATACGACATACTCTCTTTATCATCGAGAGTTTCTGCAATTCTCAGATTTTGTAAATAGTTTGTTAACGCATCTTTATAGTTTCCCTTTGCTTCGTAGGTTATTCCAATATTTCCATAATCGAACCCCATGCCCCTCACATCGTTTAATTCCTGGTCTATCCTCAATGCCTCCTGCTGAAACTCCAATGCCTTCCCATACTTATTCTCGCTCATATATACCAACCCAATGTTTCCATAGTCAACCCCCATCGATCTTTTATCGTTCATCTCTTTATAAATCTTCAGGCTTTTCATGTAATAGTCCAGGGCCTCGTCATGATTACCCTGATCATCATATATATTTCCAATGCTTGTATATGACCCTGCCATGCCTTTTTTATATCCTGCTTCTTCTGCAGTTTTAAGGCCCTGCAATTGAAACTTTAACGCATCGGCATAATTGCCCTGCCTGTAATAAATTGCACCTATGCCAATATTGGCATCGGCAGCGCCACGTTTAAAATTAAGGTTGTTGGCAAGCAATAAGGCCTTACGGGCTACTGAATCTGCTTTGGCGTAATCGCTTATTATGTATAAAGCCCGGCTTAATCTATTTAAAGTATGTACTTTGTTGGTGTCTTCCTTTTCATTCTTCAGGGCATTGTAAAGCGAATCTACCTTTTGGCTGAAAGCAGAAAACGTAAATGAAAAAAAGAAAATAATAAAAACGGCGGAGAGAGAGCAACCCTTAAAGAAAGTTGCCGCAAAAAAATTTCTGCTGTTAAACTCTTCCGTAGACATTATCTGCTAAACTTTCACACCAATAAGAAGTATGTCATCAACCTGTTCAAGATTACCCTTCCACTTTTCCAGCACTGTTTCTAATTCCTGTTTCTGTTTCTCCATGGGCTCCGGGCTAATGGCTAAAAGCTTCTCCTGTAATTGCTTATATTTAAATTTCTTCCCCTTATCTCCCCCGAACTGGTCGGCATAACCATCCGTAAACAGGTACAGAAGCCCCCCTTTATCCCCCCGATTGGGGGGAAATATGATTGTATGTGTCGTAAATGGTTTTGGGTTATCGGTTTTTCCTATAGGTTGTTTATCGCCCGCGATTTCTTTCATTTCCCCATTTTCAATATACCATAATGGATTGTATGCGCCGCTCCAGCTAATAGCCAATGGCTGTCGGCTAATGGCTAACAAGGAAATATCCATCCCATCCTTTACATCACTCTCGCTTCTTTCTCCTGCATCCCTTTGAGAAAATGTTTCCAATACCAGATCTCTTACCTTATCTAGTATCTTTCCTGGCTCGGTTATCTTAAATTCCTTTACAGCCCTGTTCAATGCATTGCTACATACCACGCTTACCATAGCACCCGGTACGCCATGGCCGGTACAATCGGCGGCGGCAATTAAAATGGTGTCGCCCGCTCGCTCCATCCAGTAAAAATCTCCCGCCACAATATCTTTGGGTTTATACAATACAAACGATTCGGGGAAATATTTTTTTATAATGCTTATGGGTGGCAAAATGGCATCTTGTAGTCTTTTTGCATACGTAATAGAATCGAGCACTTCTTTATTCTTTTCGTCTACCAGTTCCTTTTGTTCCTCTATTATCTTTTTTTGTTGCTGTGTTATGCGGAACCGGTTAAACAATAAAGCCGAAAACAATAACACCAGCAGCAACCCGATACTGACCGATATTGTTACTATTTGTTGCCTTTTATCCGCCGCTGCTGCTTCACCATCTTTTTTATCCTGAATGGCCTTTTCTTCCGCCTGTTTCTTATCAAATTCATATTGCATTTGTTCGCTCACTATCTTCTTGGTATTCTCTTCATTCATTAAACTATCCCTGTAAATTCTATACTTGTAATAATCTGAATATGCCTGCTTATAATTACCCGCGGCAGTATCTGTACTTACCATGGCGGCATAGCAGGAACGCAACAATAATTTCGACCCCAGCTCCTTTGCAAGTGCTAAAGCTTTTTCCTGACAGTTTACCGCCTCAGCATACTTTCCTTGCACAAGAAGTATGCTCCCTATGTTTAAATAATCTTCAGCGGTTCCCTCTTTATCACCTATTTCCTGGTCTATTTTCAAACTTTGATTCTGGTTTTTCAGTGCTTCTTCATGATTACCCAATTCTTCTTCTACAGTACCTATGTTTCCGTATGCATTTGTCATACCCTCCTTATCGTCATTTTCTTTGGCTATTTCAAGGCTCTTTTCATAATAGCTTAAGGCTTCCCCGCTCTGGTGCACATTGTTAAACAAATTACCAATATTGCAATATGCGCTACCCATACCCCTTTTATTTCCAATTGCCTCAAAGTCTTTCAATGCCTCTTTATAGCTTTTCATGGCATCCGAATCATTGTTCTGCTCGGTATATATGTTACCTATATCCATATAATCATCGGCTGCCACATGCTTATTGCCCCTTTCTTCCGCTATGGTAAGGCTCTTCAGGTAATATTTTAACGCGTCGGCATAATTGCCCTTCTTTTTACTCACAAGCCCGATGTACTGGTATGTGCGAAAAAGATAATCTTTGTTATTGGTAGCTTCCTGTATTTTTATAGATATCTCGTAATTTTTCGAGGCTTCTTCGTAATTTCCCTGCTGGTACCTTGCCAGGCCTATGCAGGCATAATCCATTCCCAATCCCCACTGGTTATTTAAAGCAGAGTCTATTTTAAAACCCAAAAGGAAATTTTTTATGGCTTCAGGAGTATTGTGGATATTATAGTTTGTGCTGCCGATATTACGGTACGCACCGGCCATACCTGTCTTGAAATTAAGTTTTATTGCAAGCTCAAGCGATTTTTTTGACAGCGAATCTGCGGCGTCAAAATTACTGGCGTGATTAAGTTCCAGGGCAATGGCATTCATAACGTTTACACAATTAGTATCCCCTTTTGCGTTTTTTAAAACGCTGTAAAGCGAATCTATTTTGTGCTGCTGGGCAAAAACGCAGATGCTGATACAGGAAAAAATAAAACAAAGGAATACTTTCCTCATAACCCACAGGGATTGGCACGTAAATATACTGTAAATGAATAAGGCATCGCTATACCTTTATTCCTACCATACATATATCATCTGTCTGTTCCAGGTTACCCTTTCCACTGTTCCAGCACTGCCTCTAATTCCTGTTTCTGTTTCTCCATTGGCATATGGCTCATGGCTACTAACTTTTCCTGTAATTGCCTGTATTTGAACTTCTTTCCCTTGGGCCCTCCAAACTGATCGGCATATCCGTCGGTGAACAAGTATAATGTATCTCCCTTTTTCATTTTTAATGCGTGGGTATTAAATGGCTTTGGGTTGTCTGCCTTTCCTATCGGTTGTTTATCTGCTGTAATTTCTTTCATCTCTCCGTTCTGCATATACAATAATGAGTTATATGCTCCGCTCCATTGTATTTCATAGCTATTAGCTAATGGCTGTCCAAATGGATCCCCATGAGATCGGCTAATGGCTAACAAGGAAATATCCATTCCGTCCTGCACATCGCTCTCGCTTCTTTCTCCAGTTGTACCCCTTTGGGAAAATGTTTCAAGTACCAGCTCCCTTACCTTATCCAATATTTTTCCCGGTTCGGTTATCTTAAATTCCTTTACCGCCCTGTTCAATGCATTACTACAAACTACGCTTACCATGGCCCCGGGCACACCATGGCCTGTGCAATCGGCTGCGGCTATTAAAATAATATCATCAGGAGCTTCTCCCGCCAATGAATTCCGTGATGTGGTTTCACTCCACATCCAGTAAAAATCTCCCGCTACTATATCCTTGGGCTTATATAGTACAAATGATTCAGGAAGGTATTTTTCAATAATACTTAAAGGCGGCAATATAGCGTCCTGTAATCGTTTTGCATAGGTTATAGAATCCAATACTTC
>JABDGY010000050.1 GCA_013285805.1 Bacteroidota bacterium
ATACCCCAATTACTCCATTTTCATACTTAAAAGGCATGTTATTTAAAGAAATATCTCTATTTTTATCAAAAATACACTCATTATAGCCCATGAAAAGAATTATTTGTCAAATCAGCGTTCTCTTGTTATGTGTTTGCTCATTACAGGGATTTGCTGCCAAAAAGCACAAGCCTAAGGCCGATAGCGCCGCAATTGCTATGGACTCGCTGATGGCTGAAGAGGCCAAATATCAAACCTATGCTGATTCGGTAGAGAAATCAATTACCTACCGGCATGGCACCATTCAACTGGCTAATGGAATGGGAACAGTAAACGTGCCTGAAGGGTTTAAGTATATTGATAAGATACAAGCCGAACATGTGTTATATGATATATGGAAAAACCCGAGAGAAGAAAATGGTACCCTTGGGCTGATATTACCCGATAGCGATGGAGTAATGACTGAAGCGTCGTATGTATTTAATATTGAATACGAAGATGTGGGCTATGTGAAAGACGATGATGCCGATAAGATTGATTACACTGAACTGCTACACAATATGCAAAAGGAAACCAGTGACGGGAACGTGGAGCGAGCGAGACAGGGCTTTAAACCTATTGATTTTGTAGGCTGGGCTGTAACCCCTTTTTATGATAAAGACAGAAAGATATTGCACTGGGCCGAGGAGTTGAAGTTTGGCAGTGACTCTGTAAACACCCTGAACTACAACATACGCATATTGGGCCGTAAAGGAGTTATTATACTTAATGCAATTGCGAGTATGAGACAACTGAAACTGGTACAGGCCAATTTACCAAAGGTGCTTGATATTGTAAGTTTTAATGATGGCAACAAATACAAAGACTTTAATCCAAGTATTGATAAAGTAGCTGCCTATACCATTGGCGGGCTTGTAGCCGGAAAGATTCTTGCCAAGGTTGGTTTCTGGGCATTGCTCCTTAAATTCTGGAAGTTTATTATGATTGGTATTGCAGGAGGATTTACGGCCATGCGCAAGAAAATTGGCGGCTGGTTTAAACGCAAAAAGAACAACGACGATGATAATATGCCTTCAGGTGTTATAAGGCCGAGTGATATGTGGAGGAACTCGTAAAACAAAAACTGTTAGCTTAGCAACATAAATAAAATCTACCCATGAGTGCATGCGCCCCCTTCAATATTCCGTTTACAGGCTCAGCCAACGATTTGCTTGAAAAAGCAAAATCGAAACTTGCCCAAATGAATGGAACCATAACCGGAAGTGAAACAGCCGGAAGCTTTGCAGTAAGCTCACCCATTGGTGCAGTTACAGGTACCTATACTATAAGTGGCCAAACCTTTACCGTAACGGTAACTGAGAAACCTATGATGCTGGGCTGCGGAATGCTTGAGGGATTACTTAAGGGTGCACTTGGATAGGAATATCATCTGAACCATAAATCTAGCTTTCTATAAAGCATAGAGTTAATTAACACATGATATAAGTTAATGTTATTTGCCTGCTCCTCTCTGGTATACATAGTGTCTATAGCTTTCGTTTTAAGCCAAACCGGTGATTTATAGGGTTCATACTTCTCAGCATTTTCCTTAATAAGACCTATAGTTTCATTTTTCCATGATACCTTCATGACATATTCCGATTTTTTTAATCCATTTGTATCGAATACCCACCTATTACAAACCTTGATGCCCCAGAAAGATGCTGGCTGTGCCATATATGTAGAATTACCTAAAGTATCTTCAATCTTTTGAAAATATAATAAATCGGTATCCGCTTTGCCTCTTGTTTCAGGTTTTAAACATTTATAATCTGCATACACCCCTAATTCACCAGATTTAATCCCCCTGTATAATGTTTCCGTCCAATACGGCCATGGTAGCTGAGTTAGCGAATCACTCTTCTTGAATTCCATTGTGGTTAAAGAGATATCCCTATCTTTTGAATAATTATCCTCATAACTGTACATATCGCAAAGGCTTCCAACAAAATAAGCTTTTATCAGATCCAGTACTGCAGTAAATTCTTCCTTTGTTAAGAACTTCTTGTATTCTATAAGAGGCACCAGATAAAGCGGCCTACAATAGACCTGCTTCCTGTACACATTATAATACTGTTCATTGATTGCATAGTAATATTCTTTAGAAAAGCCCAAAATATATGCAGTATCAAGGCTTTTGTTCCAGTTAATTGCAATTTCATACTTATTTGTTCCTATTTTCTCTCCCTTGTACTCAAATGCTTTAGCTGCAGAGATCGTCATGGGGTTATCCCAAAGCGCTGTATTATATCCATTAACCCAATATTGCCAAAGAGTTCCATTTCCTTGGTGCGATATAATTAACTCCCTGTTTAATTTCGCCTCAACAGTATCCATAAGCTTTATAGCTGCACTATCATATAACTCAATAGTTACTTTACTTGTTACTACTGTTTGTTGTGCGTTCATATTCCAGGATAGAACAATCAACAGAAAGAATAGCAGCTTTTTCATACTAACAGTTTTCATCATAATGTTTTATGAACAGAAAAGATACAGCCTTTTTCTTTATAGAAGCCATTTTAACATAAGACTGTTAATATCTACCCTCAATTTGTGATAACTCATCTTCTAAAAGTAGGCATGTTAGTATAACTTCGCAATCCGTTTTTAAATCGTACAGAAAAAAGCGATAAAAAAGGATAAAAAGCAGTAATTATGCCGGAGTTTTCACATCTTCACGTACATACAAAGTACTCCCTTCTCGATGGAGCCTCGCAGGTTTCGGGCCTTATGAAGAAGGTGAAGGAGAATGGCATGAAATCGGTTGCCATTACCGACCATGGCAATATGCTTGGCGTACCTGAATTCGTAAATGAGGCTGAAAAAATGGGCATTATTCCCATTATTGGCTGCGAGTTTTATATGGCTCCCCGCAGCCGCTTCGATAAAACTAAAAGTGAAGGCGATGATGAGAAGAATTACTACCACCAACTACTGCTTGCCAAGAACCCTACAGGGTATAAAAATCTCTCCAGGCTCTGCTCATTAGGTTTCATTGAGGGCTACTACTATAAGCCCAGGATTGACAAAGAATTATTGCGCCAACATAAAGAGGGGCTAATTGCCACCACATCCTGCCTTGCCAGTGAAATAAGCCGGACAATTATATCTAAGGGAGAGGATGAGGCCGAAAAAGTCTTTTTGGAATACCTTGATATGTTTGGCGAAGATTATTATATAGAATTACAACGCCACGGCATAAAGGAACAGAACATCTGCAACGAGGTGCTGGTTAAGTGGAGCAAGAAATACAACGTTAAAATAATTGCCACCAACGACGTACATTATGTAGATGTAAAAGATGCCGAAGCGCAGGATATATTACTCTGCATTCAGACGGGAAAGGACTTTGACGACCCGCGCCGTATGCGTTTCGATAATGACCAGTTCTTTTTGAAGACGACTGACGAAATGGAGAAGATATTCGGCGATGTGCCGGAAGCGCTTGACAATACAGCCGAAATAGTATCAAAGATTGAACCCGTTAAGCTTAAGCGCGATGTGCTATTGCCTATCTACAAATTACCCGATGGCTTTACTGATGCCGATGAATATTTGCGTCACCTTACCTACTCCGGCGCCCAGCGTTTGTATAAAGAGTTAAATGACACCGTTCGCGAGCGCATTGAGTTTGAGCTTGGTGTTATTAAGAAAATGGGGTTTGCGGGCTACTTCCTTATTGTGCAGGATTTTATTGCAGCCGCGAAAAAACTGGGTGTATGGGTTGGCCCCGGCCGTGGCTCTGCAGCCAGCTCTATTATTGCATATTGCACAGGCATAACCAATATCGATCCTATTGCTTATAACCTGCTCTTTGAGCGTTTCCTGAACCCTGAGCGTATATCTATGCCCGATATTGACATAGACTTTGACGATAAGGGCCGCGATAAGGTTATTAGCTATGTGGTAGATAAATATGGTAAGGACCGCGTGGGCCAGATAGTAACTATTGGTACTATGGCTGCTAAATCTGCCATTAAAGATGTGGCACGTACGTTGAAGGTGCCACTGGCTGACGCTATCCGCTTAACCAAGCTGGTTCCCTTTGACGCTGATACGTTAGAAGGCGCCATAACACAGGTGAAAGAATTATCGGACATTAAAAACGACCATAATAACCCGCTTTCTAAAACATTATCTCTCGCTGAGGTGCTTGATGGTACTGCAAGGCAAACAGGCATACATGCTGCGGGTGTAATTATTGCACCTGATGACCTGATTAATTACCTGCCGGTATTCAAATCAAAAGACTCTGAGTTATTGGTTACCCAATACGAAGGCAAATATGTGGAGTCGGTTGGCATGCTTAAAATGGACTTCTTAGGCCTGAAGACGCTTACTATTATGAAGGATGCCATAGCTCTTATTAAGAAGAGTAAGGGCATTGATATAAATATTGACGAAATACCACTGGACGATAAGAAGACCTACGAAATGTTTCAACGTGGCGAAATGGTTGGCATATTCCAGTTTGAGTCGCAGGGTATGCAACAGTACATGAAGGAGCTTAAGCCTACCAATATTGAGGACCTTATTGCTATGAACGCCCTGTATCGTCCAGGCCCTATGGGCGATATACCTGCATATATAAATCGCAAAAACGGGAAGGAAAAACCTTATTACTACCATCCGCTTGCTGAAGCAGTCCTCACTCCTACTTTCGGTGTAATTGTTTACCAGGAACAGGTAATGGTTATATCGCAGGTAATGGCCGATTTTACAAAAGGCCAGGCCGACGTGCTGCGTAAAGCCATGGGTAAGAAAGACATGGTACTGCTGGATAAGCAGAAAGCCGTATTTGTTGAGGGTGCGGTAAAGAAAGGCGTAGATGAAAAAGTAGCTACTGAGTTATTCGATAAGATGGCCAAGTTTGGCGGCTACGGTTTTAACCGTGCACACGCTGCTGCTTATTCTGTCCTTGCTTACCAGACTGCCTACCTCAAAGCGAATTATCTGGCTGAGTTTATGGCATCTGTGCTCACCAACTCAATGGGCGATATTGAAAAACTTACCTTCTTTATTGACGAGTGCAGGAAAATGGGATTGACTGTTCTTGGCCCTGATATTAACAAGAGTGAACATAGTTTTGCCGTTACCGATAAAGGAGAAGTAAGTTTTGGATTGGGTGCCGTAAAAGGTGTGGGCGAAGCAGCAGTAGCCAGTATTGTGGAGGAACGTGAAAGGAATGGTTTATTTAAAGATATTTTTGACCTGATGGGAAGGGTTAACCTGCGCTCTGCCAATAAAAAGACATTTGAAAGCCTTATTATGGCCGGTGCTTTCGATGCATTTGGATATACACGCGCCCAATACTTCGCTACAGAAAATGGTAAAGACACCTTCCTTGAAGCGCTTATTAAATATGGCAATGGTTGCCAGAGCGTGAACAGCCAGAGCGTAAACTCTTTGTTTGGCGAAGCAGAAGACAACTCTATACCTAAACCGAAAGCGCCTAAATGCCCTGCATGGAGCCGCATTGAGCTTATTAATAAAGAAAAAGATGTGGCGGGGTTTTATATCTCGGGCCACCCGCTCGATGATTTTAAATTCGACATTGAAAATTTCTGTACGCATAAAGTGAGTGAACTTTCCGACGTACCTGACCTGAAAGGCAAGGAAATAAGCTTTGCAGGACTTGTAATTGGCGCCATGCACCTTACTGCTCAAAATGGTAATGGCTATGGAAATTTTACCATTGAAGACTTTAGCGGTAATATAAACCTGCGCATATTTAAAGATGATTACCTGAAGTGGAAACACTTCCTTGTACCGGGTACCTTCCTCTACCTGAAGGCTAAAACCATGCCTAACTACAAGAACCCTGAAATAATGGAGATTAAGCCTACCCAGATTATGCTTTTGAGCGAGGTACGGGAAAAAATGGCTAAGAGTTTAACCATACGTATACCACTGAAAGGCGTATCGGATGACATGGTAAAGAACATATATACCATCACCAGTACCCATCCGGGCAATTGCACCCTTAAGTTTACTCTTGTTGACCCTGATGAAAATATGAGCGTTGACCTTGTGGCTAAAAAAATAAAACTGCAGCTAAGCAATGACCTTATACGCCAACTAGATGCAATGGCAAGTGTAAGCTATAAGCTTAATTAAATTCCGGGTTACTTTACGTGATGATGCTCATGGCGGTGGCGCCTTTTATTGATAGCTTCCTTCACCATAGTAGATATATACGTAACGGCAACTATTGCTAA
The DNA here is from genome assembly GCA_013285805.1 of Bacteroidota bacterium. Classification (GTDB taxonomy): domain Bacteria; phylum Bacteroidota; class Bacteroidia; order JABEUT01; family JABEUT01; genus JABEUT01. The sequence continues at coordinate 6,240 of JABDGY010000050.1, forward strand.
TATGAGCAATACAACCTGGTAAGCCTGGAATATAAACCCTAAAATTCTCATATTCGGGATGTTTAATATTGGGTCGAAGTTTGACCTTTTTAATTAAACGTAAGAGCCCTATTCGGTAAAGAAGTGGATTATTGTGTTGAATAGCTTCTAATAGAACTTGAACAATTATACCTATTTACTGCTTTTTTCTCCTTTTTCAGGGTGCGATTGGAGGTTACCGTAGGCAACCGCTATTGCACCTAATATGACTACTATTTTAATAAGCATGGTTCTTTGTAGTAACTTATATAGCACAAAGAAACCATTATAAATAGCTTTCCGGTATGATAATTGTCATAAAACAAGGTGAATTTACTCACCAAGTGAAGACTCGTAATAAATTTCTCTATGAGTATCACCAAGCCAAATATCATGCTCCAGGTTGTATATCATCATCAAGGTACCCCAACCATTTTCAACATTCCTGGCACCAGTTTCTGATATTTCATAATGTATATGCCAAGCCAAATATTTCCAGAAGAAAATATCGTCCATATTTTCAACAAGGTTGTCTGCTGAAGCGTTTACTTTTTCCTTAGCCAGCCATTTGCGGGCTTGTGGGTAATAAACCCAGAATAATCCTATAGTATCTTTGTTAGTTGCCGCCACATTTGCTTTGAGAAATTTGCCATTAGTATCTGTAGAATCTATTGCACTGCTTTTCATTGTTACCAATGGGCATAATCCCAATATCCTGCAATCTAATAACCCTCGGTCTATATCATAAAACCAATCTTCTTTTGTCAAGAAACCAATCACCTTAACTTTTGAGGTATCTAATGGAGTGGCTGAAAAATCAACACTATCACGGAATGTCTTATCGAGGTCTTTACCGGCTTTATATGCTCTTATCCCATGTTTAAGAATTTGAGAATACAGAACTTTAAATAACCTGTTATTATTGCCAAGCAAAGGATTATCTTTATTAAGAATATACGACCACGTACGCTTTGAAAATATGACTTGCCTTTCCTGTATAAAAAAGTACTTATAACAGCCATCCGGGCCTCTTTCAACCTTGTCTATTGGGCCACTAAGCAATTTTGCAGGGCCATCAGAGCAAACAGGGTATTCGAGGGCATATTCAATATTGTTCTTATAAAACCGTTTAACAGCTACTTTACCGGTAGAGTCATAGCCAACCCACTCCCCTACTCTTTCATTATAACTGAAATTGCCCTCTGCTTTCTTTTTACCATTTTTATAATACACTGTGCTATGGCCATTGAGCATTCCATTGCTTAACGTATAATCAACACTGAAATCTCTATCATTATAATGCTCTGCCCTAGTTTGAGCATTCACCTGTAATGTATACACTGTAAACAATGTAAAAGCAATATATTTCAGTTTCCTCTTCACTGCTTCAGGTTTTTATATAAGCCCCAGTACTTAAAAAGTTGTTTATAGGAAAAGGCTTCCATTTCAGGTCTTTCATTCGTTCCAACCTTGCATTTTACATATCTGAATCCGACTTGCCTATAGCCATGGTTAGCATAGTGTCCGAACCAATAATAAGGCAAAAGTCTATCCATTGAAAAAAGATAGGAATTGCCTATTACAATTTTCCGTTTCAGAACAGGTGGGTCAGTTTTCTTATGTGAATAAAAATAATCGTATTTCAAACCGTAGTATGATTCATCCATTTCATTAATAAGCCAGTCGGAATAATCATTATTAAAATCGTTTTTAATGGAGCCGTTCTTCAAATAATCGTAGGCCCCGAGCCATTCTGAATTTAAAGGCAATCTATATACCGTGGTAATACTATCCTTATTCGCTTTCAATGTCATCCACCTGCAATAGTTCATGGCAGATTCCCATGAAATTCCCATAACCGGGTAATCATCATATTCAGCACTTTCAACATATTGTTTGTAAATATCGGGCAGTGCTATGGATGAATCTGGCAGCTGGCTTTGATAGAAAGCTACGGAAGAGTCCTTCTTAATTTGATTAAGGTAAACCTTGTATTCCCTGTAAGTAACGAAACTGCTTATTTCAAACGGATCGAGATGCATAACTTTGCTTTTAGAAGAGCCAGCTAGCTTATAAACATCTACGGTCCCTTCCGGAATAGAGCATAGCTTTTTATCCCCGCCTGCCGAAATAAAGCCAACAAGGATTGCCCAAAATGAAAATATTACAGGAATAGCCTTTTTTAATCTCATACTGAGCCCATAATGCACTAGGGTACAAAAAGATACAGGGAAACTATTTCTTTTTCGCTTTTTGAGATAGGGCAAAGCTGAGGTTGTTCTTTGCCAACTCCATATTAGGCTGCAACTGCAATGCTTTCTGGCCGGCTTCAATAGCATTATCCCACTCCTGCAGGTTATTGTATGCCGCGCAAATATTGTTATAAGCCGTAGCCGAATTAGGTTGCAGTTTCAATGCCTTATTACAAAGCTCTATCACCTTCCTGAAATCGCCTTTATTGAAATATGAAATACTCAGGTTTATATAGCCATCTGCTGTGGGGTGTGCTTCTGTCTGTTTCTCCATAAGGCTATCATATCTTGCTGCAGGCAGGCTAAAATGCAGGCTGTCGGCACTATATGCATTTAAATACTTTGTGGCTAAACTATCGCCCGGCATTATTGCCAGCATTTGTCTGCAGGTAGGTGCAATAGCCTGGTTGTGAGTTTGCCAATAAACTTGAATAAGCAAATGCCATGCTTCAGTATAGGATGGGTATTCCTTCACAGCTTCACTTAATTGATCTATTGCTTCATTTATTTTATGCCGCTGGTATAAATAGCGCCCGTAAAAGAAACAACTTGTATAGTGATCCCAACCATTTAAGCTAACCGCCTTCCTGAAATTTGCCTCCGCATTCACCGTATCATTGTATGTGTTCCGTATTATTCCAAGGTTTACGTAAATCAAATCATAATCGGGCCAGTACTGTTTTGCTTTTTCAATTTGCATTTCCGCTTCCTGCATCTTTCCTTGCCCCATCAGCTCAGTGCCATAGTTCATAAGCATTCTGCCATTGGTAGGGTCTTTCTTCAGTACATCTTCTACCATAGCTTCATTGCTACTCCATACCCCTACCCTTAATCTTGCCCCGTATGCCAGCGATGCGAGAATTATTAAACATGTAAACACCATTGCATATTTTGAGATACTGTTTTGCTTTAACCTTTCAAATACAAAAGTTATTACGCCGGCTGCAGCAAGGGACATTCCCATAAATGGAATAAATACATAATAATCTACCTGTGGTACCAGTATGGTAAGGAAGATGCTCGTAGGAACTAAAAAAGCAAAGAACCATAACAACCCCAATGATATTGGTTTTGTGCTTTTACGTAACGAGGTTATGTAAATAACCACTGCTGAAACTACTAGGAAAAGCATGCCGGTAATAAAATGGTAATCCATGGGAGATTCAATATAATTGCGCCAGCCATTGGGGTTTAAATTCTCCGGCAGGAAGAAAAGCATGAAATAATTCATCATAACATGGGCCTGGGTCATTAATGATTTTAGGCGCGATGTATCTCCTGTAGCCGACATAACACTTTTAAACATTACCAGCAGTATAGAAAAAAGAAGTACTACCATTGCAGGTACTATTTCTTTTATATTCTTCTTTACCCAGGGAATGATTCCATTAAAGCCCTGGCCATCCTCAAAAAATACTTTGTACATCCATAGCATGGGTATAAACATGGCGGCATTGACTTTAAACAGGCATCCTATTACTATAGGTATAAGGTAGAGGTAATATTTCTTTGCAAGTGGTACATATAAATAGAGTACAACCGACATCATTCCGTATAGTGCCGCAAATGAATCGGTGCGGGCATATAAATAATTTATAACATCGGCCGTGGCGGGATGATAGGCAAAAATGCATGTGGCTAGTAAAGCGGAATAAAACCCGTCGGTTACTACATGGTCGAATATCTTTTTTGCAAAGAGGAAAAAGAAAGAACATAAAAGTATAAACCCTATAAATGTATGCAGGTGCATTACAGTTGGTTTAAGCCCGCCAAGTGAATAATCTATAGCATAACTTATAAGGAAAAATGGCCTGTATGGCTGGTAGGCATCAATACTGGCAAACTTATGAGCGTCTTTGAAAAAAGAAGTAATATTCTTTAAAGAGCGAATAGCAAGGTTTTGCTGAATGCAGTAAATATCATCGTAAAAGAAACTATTGTGGAAATGATGAATATAAATAAGTATAAGGATAAAAAAAGCCGCTCCTACGCTGCATCTCTTTATTAACCTTTCCGATATATTCATCTGTAGTTGAACTGATTTACTGGTGCAAAGTTAATCTACCTTCCGAAACACATCTAAATTCTCTTAATTTGATATATTTGTTTCTTATCAATTATCATCATGAAATACCAACGTTTTGTTTTTGTTGCAGGAACATTCATTTTTTGTACAGTACTGCTGTTTATTGCTTGCAAAAAGGATAACTCTACTACAACTACCCCAACAACAACTACTACTACCCCTTCAGGGCCACAGCTGATTTTTATATTCAAGTTCGATTCAACCCAGGTAAGGTTAAATAACCTTGGCCAGCCCGATACGTTGCCTTCAAATCACGGGGCCCAATCGCCTAAATTTAACCTTATGTGTTCGCATTATATTGAGCTTGCACCTGTTGCAACTACCCAGCTTGGCAATGGCGATGTGCTGTACCGTGCCCCTGAAGTAGGCAGTGGCTCAAATCTCGCAATCGACTTTAGTAAATCAATTATTGTGCCTGCCGGTGTTCCATTTTACTCCTGTCCTTTAAGTAGCGTAACCCCCGGTTCATACCAATGGTTGCGTGTTTCTTTGGCTTACCAGAATTACAGTATCAGGTATAGTGTTCCTGCGTATAGTATTGTGAATGATACCGGAACAATAGCCTCTTTTATCGGGTTTAACACTTACATAACCAGCTATAAAATAAAGGATAGTACCAAAGTAGTGAATGCCAATAAAGCACAGGGCTACTGGGGCTTTGAAGACAAATACGGTACAGCAACCGGTCAGGCTAAAGGTACAACTGTCCCCAACCCTATTGCATCTACATCGCCTATCCCGGCTGGTTCATGCGTAGTTACCGGGCAGTTTGCAACAGCATTTACGGTTACGGGTAAAGAAACCCAGAATGATACCATTATTGTGTCCTTATCAACGAACAAGAGCTTTGAATGGGTAAACCATAGCCTTTCAGGCATGTATGAGCCACTTAATGGCGATACTGTTGTAGATATGGGTATCCGCGGGCTTATTCCTGCCGTAAAATAGGCTATTGCTTATCTATTTTATTTAAGGCGTCCTTAGACACAATGACAAGCTTATTGGTTTTGCACATCCATATGGACATGTATTTCTCTGAGACAACAATATGTTGTTCCCATGGGGTATATTTTTCATAGAGCATAAGCGTACAAATATCTGTTGCGGTAATGTATTCACCTGTTTCAGGTAAATGCATGTGCATTGAGCCGGTTACTTTAACCGAATCATTTTCGCCCTTGGCGTTTATATCAATAAACATAATATTCTTATGGATTTTCTTCTCATCCTTTATTTCATCATTCTTATCGAATGTTATTAAATAATCATTACCGAAAATTACCACTCCATCGTTTTTCGGGCCCGTTAAAACATACACCTTCTTTTCATTACCCTTTATAATAGGTATAAGGTTCAAATCGGTATTCTTATACACTTTAAAAAGCGTATCTTCCCTTATCCTGTTCAAGGCTTTGCTCCTTATAGTATAATATTCCTTTTCTGTAGCCGAAAAATCCCTTTCCAGCCCATCTATTCTAGCGGTGGCATTACTATACGTAGTATCGAAGGTAACACTGGCTATTACTTTTGGGGAATCTCCTTTGGAGTAAAAGATACAAGTAGCCTTATTGTCAACTACATATGAGAAATACCCACCAAGGTTATCCCTTTTATCCGGAAATTTTGCAAGCACAATATCTGTCCCGTTCCATGATGCCATTTCAGATTTATAGAGGGCTGTCCCTTCACGGGTAATCTCATCAGCTATCTTATCCAGTTTTTTTCCCTGAGCAAAACAACTGAACGATATAAGTAGCGCGGTTAATAAGGTAAGTTTCTTCATGGTGGCTTTATTTCCTCAAATATATGCGTTTATTATAATACATTATTCATTCCCTATGGGTTATAAGGCCAATTAATGAACCTTTGGTATTTATAGTTGTATTAACCTTTAAATACCCCTATTTACAAGGCATGCCTTACAGATTATATTATTTGCTATTTTCACACCTTCATTTTTATAATTAAATACCTATCATCTCTATGTCAAACGGTTCAGATAACCTGTTAGAAAAGAAGTTCACAACGCTGAATAATCTTGTAGGCTGGCTTGTATTTGCAATTGCCTTATTTGTTTACTACAGCACGGTTGAGCCTACGGCCAGCTTCTGGGACTGTAGCGAAAACCTTTCTATTTATTATAAATTAGAAGTAGGCCACCCTCCCGGGGAGCCTTTTTTACAGCTTTTACAACACGTTGTTTCGCTATTAAGCTTTGGCGATGTGCATAAGGCAGCCCCTTTAATGAACCATGCCGCATCGACTTTCAGCGCATTGGCAATACTTTTCCTGTTCTGGACCACTACATTTTTTGCGCGTAAAATTGTAATACGCAATGGAGGCTTGACCGACAGTAATATTTACCTTATCCTGGCAAGTGGTTTTGTGGGAGTGGTTTTCAGCGGTAGAGGCATCGGTTTGGGCAGGGTCTATATGTTTCTCTTCTTTAATGTTCTGGTGTTCTACCAAAATGGCGCGTTCCGAACACAGCGCTGAGCGCTGGGTTGTATTTATTTTCTTCCTGGTTGGTATATCCATAGGTGTGCACATGCTTTGCCTGCTCTTTATACC
>JABDGY010000051.1:0-7001 GCA_013285805.1 Bacteroidota bacterium
CACCTGCAAATACTTGTAAACCTTTTCGTCGTTGGTTGTTATTACACCACCATCTCCGGAAGCTGCAAGATTTTTCAAAGGATGCAAACTAAAGCATCCGGTTATTCCAAGGCCGCCAACACGTTTATTTTTATACTCTGCCCCAACTGCCTGCGCACAATCTTCTATTATTTGCAGGTTATGCTTTTTAGCTATTGCCAACAATTCATCCATTGGTGCAGGACGACCGGTTAGGTGAACAACAATAATTGCCTTTGTCTTAGGTGTAATGGCCTTTTCAACTTTTTCAGGGTCGAGGTTAAAATCTTCGCGCACATCGGCAAAAACTGGTGTGCCTCCAATTAACGCTACAGAAGAAGCAGAAGCCAAAAATGAATTAGGGGCCGTAATAACTTCGTCGCCAGCTTTAATTCCTATTGCTTTTAACGAAAGGAACAATGCATCGGTGCCATTTGCCACACCAAATGCATATTTGGTTTGAGCAATAGCAGCAAACGATTTTTCAAAAACTGTAAGCGCTTCACCCATAATAAACTGGCCACTTTCCATTATTTTCCAGAACTCTGTAAGAAGTTCCTGTTTTATCTCAAGGTTTTGCAACCCCAGGTTAATATAGGGTACCTTCATTTTTTGCGATGTTTGGGCAAGCATTACTGTAGGTGTATTAATTGCATCAACTTAACATTAAAATATTTCGGGTCGGTGAGTGAATCTGGTATATGGCCGGCTTCAAACTCATGTTTCAAATCGTCGGCTGCTTCTTCAATGCTGTGTTTGGGTTCAAAGCCTATTTCCTTTTTAATTTTTTCAGAAGAAATATGATACGATCTATGGTCATTTGTAGGTGTGGTAACAATCTTCACCTGGTCGCCTACTGCGTGTTTTACCATTTGCGCGATTTCCGAAACTGTATGATTTTCGTAACCTGCATTAAACACCTTGCCTGCAATCTTTTCTGAAGGAAGCGTCAGCAGGTAGCAATACAAATCGGTCATATCCTCAATGTGAATATTGGGGCGCTTCTGGTCGCCACCAAAAACGGTTATCTCGCCTTTATTTACAGCAAGGTTGGTAAGAATGTTAACCGTAAGGTCGAGCCTTAGCCTTGGGCTATAACCGCATACGGTGGCAGGGCGAATAGTAAGTGTTGTAAACTCGGGCGACTGGTATTTGTTCAATATTACTTCGCATATAGCCTTAAACTTCGAATAGTCGGTCAATGGCTCAAGCGACATATCTTCTGTAACATTAGGCGTATCCTTAATACCATATACGCTTGACGATGAAGCATAGATAAACCTCTTCACACCACTTTCTTTCGAAATTTTAACCAGTGGCTCAAAAGCATCAAGGTTAATTGACTTACCTAGGCCGGGGTTCAATTCAAAGCTGGGGTCATTGGAAATACAGGCCAGGTGAATAACTGCATCCTGTCCTTTTAATTCCTTTTTCAATAACTCCTGGTCGCGTATATCACCTTTTACCTTCTTCAGGTTAGGATTATTGGGTAATACATCTTCACCGTATATCATTAAATCGAGTACGGTAACATTATAACCCAGTTTTAATAATTTGGGTACAAGAACTGCTCCAACATATCCTGCCCCGCCCGTAATAAAAATGTTTTTCATAGTATTTTTATAGAAATACAAAGATATGAAAATGAAAAATACTGCTAAATATTACATTTAGCAGTATTAGTTGAATAAAGCAGGCGATTATTTATTTATGAGAAATTTACCGGTAGAAATTATTATATCACTACTTATTACCTGGTAAAAATACATTCCGTTGCTTAGGATACTTTCATCCATTTTCATTATTCCTTCCCTTCCTTCAATATCATATGATTTAACAACCCTGCCAAACATATCCATTATCCTTACCTGACCCTGTTTATCATTCAATCCATTATAGGAGAGATAAAACACCCCGTTACTAGGATTAGGATAAACTTTAACAGCCACATTTTGTATTTCAGTAATTATATTAACAGCAGTAGGGGAACCGGTATCGCAAGGTGTATATTGCCAGAAATCAGTAAGGTCGCCGCCCAGGCTATCACGGCCTGCACCTATGTAACCATAGTTTCCTATTGTAAACGCCGCTGCATATCCGCGCTCTATTCCATTACCCCCCATATTTGTAAACTCTGCCCATGCTTTAGTTGCTGTATCGTATACATAACCGGCCGAAAGGGTATTTGTATTATTCGAGCCTGTACATACATAGGCCTTGCTACCTAACACAAAGGTTCTGGCATCTCCACCTATTGGTACAGGGAAACTTACTATTGAGGTCCATGAATCTGTGGTTGAATCGTATTCATAACAAGCTGTTTGAGCACTTGTACCATTCCATCCGCCACCTACATAACCATGATTACCTATTGCAAAACACACCATCCCATCGGTACTGGTTGTTGGTGAACCGCTCAATGCCTTCCATGTGTTCGCATGTGCATCATATACCCAGTCATCGCTAAGGTATGGTGTACCTCCGTCTGAGCCTCCTATTACATATAACTTATGACCTAATACAAACCACGCTGCATCGTATCTTTTGGTTCCCGGAAAGGTTGCTTTCGATACCCATGTATTGCTGGTTGTGTCGTACATCCAGAAATCAGTTACTGCATTGCTTCCCGTATATCCCATCCCTACATATGCCTTACCTTCTATAGCACATGCTACTGCACTATAGCGGCCACTGCCCGGGTAGTTCGCTATTCCTTTCCATGTATTGTTTGTCTGGTTCCATTCATAAAAATCATTGTATGTGGTGGCTCCGTTATGCCCCAGGCCTATAAAACCATAGTGCCCTATGGTAAACCCTGCTACATATTCCCGTGTTCCGCCCGGAAAATTGGCCTTCTGTGTCCAGGTCTGCGCAGATAAGTTTAGTACTAATAAATAAAAAACTGAAAAGCTTAGTAATTTGAATAGATTTGTTTTCATGATAATTTTTTTTGAGTGTATTTTAATCGGGTGATTTGCTGTGCAAAGCTATGAAAATTCTACTAATAAAACATAATACTATCTTTGTTCGCTTAATTTATTTCCTTTCTCCGATATTACTAATTAACACTAAGTATATATATGTTTCTTGATGCCTTAAAAAAGGAATTGTTAAAAAACGGGTCAAACTATTATACCGATAATTATGACTATTATACGTTTGGTGTAAAAAAACCACTGAAAAAGATCTTTATCAATCAGTTGAAGAGAATATTTTTCAGCAAACCTTTTCTATGGATAATCACGTCAAATAATCTTCTTTACAGGAACTTCTTTCTGGGTTTTCTTTTCAAGTACACCAAATACATAAAACCGCTTGATTTTTTTTACGATAACCTTAACTCTGAAGAATCAAAAAACCTTCTGGTGCAGCTTATGGCATTCAGGTTACTGGGATATGTAAAGGTACGTCTTCCGTTAAGCACTCCGCAATACTGGCAGGGAATAAAAGAAATGGAAAAAATAGCCAGCATGAGTGATTCAGTTGAGGTGCGCTCGTTTCCATGGAAACTATACCTGCACGATGTAAGTTTTACCGGATTTCCAATAAAAGTATACCTTAATTCAAAGGCAGCTTACACAACCTTTGTAGTTAAACAATACCTTAAAACTATTAACGGCATTGATTTAGGGCCCCGTAAAGGCGATGTAGCACTTGATTTAGGGGGATGTTATGGTGACACCTCTTTGCAGTTCAGCCATTTGGTAGGAAACACCGGAAAGGTTTATACCTTTGAATTTATACCCGGCAATTTAAATGTTTTGAAGAAGAATTTCTCATTAAATCCGACGCTTAAGGACACTATACAGGTAATAGAACATCCGCTCTGGACAACATCGGGCGAGAAAATTTATTATAAGGATGCAGGTGCAGGAAGCAATATAAGTTTTCAGCAATTTGCAGGAAGCGATGGAGACATTGACACCATCTCGCTGGATGACTTTGTAACACACTATAATATTACAAAATTAGATTTTATTAAAACTGATATTGAAGGAGCTGAACCTTATGTATTAAAAGGTGCAGTTAATACACTTAAGCGCTTTACACCAAGGCTTGCTATTTCTATTTACCACAGCATGCACGATTTTACAGGCTTAATAAAACAAATTGCCGACCTGAATTTAGGATACAAATTCTACCTTGGCCATTATACTATTTACGCCAGCGAAACAGTACTTTACGCGGTAAAAGAATAATCAGCTTTTCTTAATAATTTTTACAGGAACACCAACGGCGGTAACATTTGCCGGAACAGCATTTATTACTACTCCGCCTGCGCCAATTATAGTGCCTTCGCCAACCGAAGCATCGGGTATTACTATTGCACCGGTACCCAAAAATGCGTCGCGGCCTATTTTAACCCTGCCTGCGGTATGTACCCCGGGGCCCAGGTTTGCCCCATCTTCTATTATATTGTCATGGTCAATGGTTGCCCCTGTATGAATATTTACACAGTTACCAATTCGTGTGCCCGTTACAAGTATCACCCCTTGCCCTATATAACAACCTTTTCCTATTTCAACACCAGTATCCTTTATTACTGTAGGGTGTATTGCATTAATAAGTTCCAATCCTGATTTAATAATCTTCTCTGACAGTTTTCTCCTCATGGGGTTATCGCCAATGGCTACCATAGCGCCTTTAACACCTAACCTTTCCTTAAAATAAGATAATTCGTCGGTGGTACCTATAACTTTTACCCCGTTTATGTCAAGGTCTTTTTTCGTCGCATCATCATCAACAAAACCAACCACATTGTATTGATTGCCCGCCTTTATAATTTCAAGAACTACTTTAGCATGGCCATCTTTCCTTGCTCCTACAATAATAACTGGTATCATTAGTATAAAATTGAGGAGCTAAATTAACAGTTTCTTTGCAAGGTGATTGAAACAACCCTGCAAAGAAGCGCCATTGCTCAAGTTAAATTACCTCTCAATAACAAACTTGCCGGTGTTAACCGACTTATCTGTTCCAGTTATCCGGTAAAAATATATTCCGTTGGTTAAAGTGCTTTCATCTAATCGTGCTGTTCCTGCTTTTGCATCAATGTTTTCATGAGTATCAACTAATCTTCCAAATATGTCAATTACTTCAATGGTTACTTTATTAAACTGATTTCCACTGAAAGTAAAGTTAATGATACCGCTAGCGGGGTTTGGGAAAACAGATACAACCGCCTCTTGTGTATTAACTTCATTGATAGAACTAGGGCCTGAAGAACATGAAGTATATTCCCAGAATTGGCTTGAAGTAGAATGTGATGAATTTAACCCCGTCCCCACATAGGCATTATTCCCTATGGTAAACGCCACCGCATCAGATGCTGCTCCGCCTCCATACGATGCCTCCTGTGTCCAGGTATTCTTAATCGGGTCATACATCCACAAATCGCTTTGCGCTGTGCCGCTTCCCGTTCCTGATAAACCGAGGCATACATACCCGTAATTACCTATTGCAAAAGCACTGGCTTCGCGGCGGGTACTACCGGGCACACTCGCTACTGATGTCCAGCTGTCTGTTCCGGGGTCATATTTCCACCAGTCGCTCGATGCCAAGGTTGCACTTTCGTCATTTCCTGTACCCATGTATATTTCTCCGTTCAGGCAGAATCCTACTCCGTAACTTCTTTGTCCTCCGGGAAATGCTGTTAACGATTTCCATGTATCGGTTGACGGGGTATATACCCACCAATCGCTCAGGTAAGTACTGCCTCCGTTATCTCCACAGCCATAATATATATTTCCGTTAGCTGAATCGGCCACACATACTGCAAAATATCTCCCTCCACCCGGGCAGGCTGTCTTTGATGACCATGAATCGGTATTCGGATAATATTTCCACACATCGGCCTCAAAACCCGAGCCATCTTTTCCACCTATTATATATCCGTTGCCACCTATTGCCGTTGCTCCTGCTCCTTCTCGCGCGGTTCCTCCAAAACTACTTTTTGAACTCCATGCATTTGTTGTTGTATCGTATTCCCATACATCTTTATACATAACACCATTTAAACCCGCAAGTATATATCCATTACCTCCTATTGAGAAACCACTTGCCCTTGTACGCACTCCTCCTCCATAGTTGGCTTTCGATATCCAAATATTACAATTATTGGTATCCGGAGTATATTCAAAGAACTGGTTAGTATCGGCGTGTATTGCGCTTAATCCTGTACCCACATAAGCATGATACCCTATGGTAAACGCCACCGCATCAGATGCTGCTCCGCCTCCATACGATGCCTCCTGTGTCCAGGTATTCTTAATCGGGTCATACATCCACAAATCGCTTTGCGCTGTGCCGCTTCCCGTTCCTGATAAACCGAGGCATACATACCCGTAATTACCTATTGCAAAAGCACTGGCTTCGCGGCGGGTACTACCGGGCACACTCGCTACTGATGTCCAGCTGTCTGTTCCGGGGTCATATTTCCACCAGTCGCTCGATGCCAAGGTTGCACTTTCGTCATTTCCTGTACCCATGTATATTTCTCCGTTCAGGCAGAATCCTACTCCGTAACTTCTTTGTCCTCCGGGAAATGCTGTTAACGATTTCCATGTATCGGTTGACGGGGTATATACCCACCAATCGCTCAGGTAAGTACTGCCTCCGTTATCTCCACAGCCATAATATATATTTCCGTTAGCTGAATCGGCCACACATACTGCAAAATATCTCCCTCCACCCGGGCAGGCTGTCTTTGATGACCATGAATCGGTATTCGGATAATATTTCCACACATCGGCCTCAAAACCCGAGCCATCTTTTCCACCTATTATATATCCGTTGCCACCTATTGCCGTTGCTCCTGCTCCTTCTCGCGCGGTTCCTCCAAAACTACTTTTTGAACTCCATGCATTTGTTGTTGTATCGTATTCCCATACATCTTTATACATAACACCATTTAAACCCGCAAGTATATATCCATTACCTCCTATTGAGAAACCACTTGCCCTTGTACGCACTCCTCCTCCATA
>JABDGY010000051.1:7101-12537 GCA_013285805.1 Bacteroidota bacterium
ACATCTTTATACATAACACCATTTAAACCCGCAAGTATATATCCATTACCTCCTATTGAGAAACCACTTGCCCTTGTACGCACTCCTCCTCCATAATTGGCTTTCGCGGTCCAGCCGCCTTGTGCTTTAATTTCTGTATTAGCAAGTAAGGCTAATATACAAAGTGCTGCTAAAAAAGTATTCTTTCCCATGTTTTAATTAGTTTTTAAGTGATTTGGTTTGCTTTGCAAAGGTAAGTAATTATAACGAATAACGACATTTTAAACTGCATTTACCTACGCCTTATAATTTAATTGACAATCAATACTATGTTGATTACAGGGGTTTATTATCAGTTCCAAATAAAACCTTATTTTTGCAGGATTGTAAAACGACCCTGTTATGCCTGAGATTGAAATACTGATGCCTAAAATGGGTGAAAGCGTTACCGAAGCTACCATTATAAAATGGGTTAAGAACGAAGGCGATTCGGTAAAAGCAGATGAAACCCTTGTGGAAATAGCTACTGATAAGGTAGATTCAGAAATACCGGCCCCTTCGGATGGAGTATTGGTGAAGAAATTATGCAAGGAAGGTGATGTTATACCTGTAGGTAAGCCTATTGCCATGTTATCATCGGGTGCTACTGTTGCAGCTACTGCAAAGCCATCGACACCTGTACAGGAGAGTAAAAAACCTGCAACCCCACAACCTGTAAAAATTAATGTAGCAGCACACGCTGAACCTGTTAGCCGTTTTTCTTCCACCGGTAAATTCTATTCGCCTCTGGTAAGGAGTATAGCTCACAAAGAAGGAATCAGTGTTGTGGAGCTTGAAGCTATTAGCGGTAGCGGTAAAGAAGGAAGAGTTACTAAGAATGACATACTGGCTTATTTACCTAATCGTGGCAGCAATGGCGCGAAACACGTAACCCAAACGGTAAGTGTTGAACAGGAAAGGCCGGTTCAGGTGAAAACTAATGGCTCCGTCCCTCAGCCAAAACCCTTGGTAGTTGGCCCTAATGACGAAGTTATTGAAATGGACCGTATGCGCAAGCTTATTGCCGATCATATGGTTATGTCGAAACATACATCGCCCCATGTTACTTCATTTGTTGAGGCCGATGTTACCAATATGGTTTTGTGGAGAGAGAAAATAAAATCATCTTTTGAAAAAAGAGAAGGCGAAAAAATAACTTTCACTCCTGTATTTATTGAAGCTGTTGTAAAAGCAATAAAAGATATGCCGATGATAAACGTGTCTGTTGATGGCACACGAATCATTCGCCATAAAGACATAAATATTGGCATGGCTGTGGCGCTTCCAAGCGGCAACCTTATTGTTCCGGTAATTCGCACCGCCGACCAGAAAAACCTGTTGGGCTTAACCAAATCGGTTAACGACCTTGCTAACCGCGCACGCAACAATAAACTTGTTCCAGATGATACTACGGGTGGTACCTTCACGCTTACCAATGTAGGTTCTTTCGGCAATGTTATGGGTACACCCATTATTAACCAGCCACAAGTTGCCATATTAGCCACCGGCGCTATTAAAAAGAAACCTGTTGTTATTGAAACCCCGCAGGGCGATATGATTGGAATTCGCCACATGATGTTCCTGTCATTATCATACGACCACCGCGTGGTTGATGGCGCTCTGGGTGGTACCTTTATACGAAAAGTAGCAGATTATTTAGAAGCTTTTGATATTAACCGTAACGTTTAAGAACCACCCGAACTATCCATGAAAAATAAGAATTTGTTACGTTTATTTTTAGGGATAGTAGTATGCCTTCCGTTATTTCTGCAAGCACAAGACAAGAAAAAGTATGAACAGGCAGAAATATTGTTTAATAACAACGAGTACACCCAGGCTTTACCCCTTTTAATTTCACTCGATTCGGCACAGACTGATAATAATAACCTGAATTTCCAGATAGGGGTTTGTTATCTTAATTCGGCCCTTCACCAGGACATGGCCGTTTCTTACTTAACAAAAGCAAGCAAAGACATTTCAGATAAGTATACCCAGGCAAGCTACAAAGAAAAACATGCTCCTTCGGACGCTGTTATGTACCTGGCAAAGGCCTATCATGTAACGTATAAGTTTGATACTGCCATAGCTTATTACAAGAAGTTTAAAAGCATGATTGATACGGTAAGCGATAAAGAGACTACGAATGAGGTAAACAGGTCAATACAAATGTGCCTTACAGGAAAAGAACTGGTGGCCAACCCCGTAAAAATGGAAGTAATGAGCCTGGGCGACAGCATCAACTCGCCCTTTGCGGATTATTCCCCTGTGGTTACGGCTGACGAATCGCAGATATTCTTTACCTCACGCAGGCCTACCAACTCCAGTGCCCCGGTTGACTATACCGGCCAGTATTTCGAAAATATATACATGGCCAATAAAGTTGGAACACAATGGGGCCATGCTTATAATATAGGCGCCCCCATTAATGTTGCAGGCCAGCATGCTGCAACCGTTGGCATATCGCCCGATGGTCAAACCATATTGATTTATAAGGATGATAATGGCGATGGCAATATTTATACCACACACCTGAACGGTACAGAATGGTCGACCCCTGAAAAACTTGATGATAATGTTGATTCGAAATACTGGGAGCCCAGCGCCAGTATAAGTGCCGATGGACAGCAATTATACTTTACCAGTAACAGGCCCGGTGGTTTTGGCGGACGTGATATTTATATGAGTCGACTGTTACCTAACGGGCAATGGGGAAAAGCCCTTAACCTAGGGCCTAAAATAAATACTGAATTTGAAGAAGATGCTCCCTTTATTCACCCTGACGGAAAAACACTTTACTTCAGCTCAACGGGCCATAATACTATGGGTGGATTTGATATTTTCTACAGCACTTTAGACAGTAACGGGCAATGGAGCACCCCGGTAAATATCGGTTACCCCGTAAATACCCCGAATGATGATATTTTCTTCTTCCCTACTACTGATGGCAAAGGCGCTTACTATTCATCGTTTAAAGAAGGTGGGTTGGGAGAAAAAGATATTTACCGTATTAACTTCCCGGGAAACAAAGGCGAAGCACTTACGGTTTACCGTGGTACTATTATCTCTAACGTTGACAGTACATCACCCTCAATTCCGCAAAACGTGGAAATTGTGGTAACCGATAACGTAACCGGCGAACAGGTTGGTGTGTATCACCCCAACTCAGCCACAGGAAAATTCCTCTTTATTTTGCCCTCTGGTAAAAACTATAATATTACTTACCAGGCAGATGGGTACCTGTTCCACTCTGAAAATATGGACGTTCGTGACAGTACGGCATACCAGGTTATTGACCAGGCCATTAATATGAGGCCTTTGGGTGTGGGAGAAAAAATTGTATTGCGTAATATTTTCTTCCCCAGCGGAAAAGCGGAACTTTCTCCTGAATCGGCACCCGAGTTGCAGAAGCTATATGAGCTTATGAAAACATACCCCGGTATAACGGTTGAGGTATCGGGCCATACGGACCCACAGGGCGGAGATAAGATTAATATTCCTCTTTCACTGGCACGTGCGCAGGCAGTTGTTGATGCACTTGTTAAAATGGGAATTGACCGCAGCAAATTTGTAGCCAAGGGCTATGCTTCAAGCCAGCCTGTAGCAAAAAATACTAACCCCGATGGTTCATGGAACCGTGCAGGCATGGCGTTGAACCGCCGTATTGAATTTAAAGTAATAAGCTCAAGTATCCCCATTAAAGTTGAGCACCCGAGCAAAGTTCCTGACGATTTAAAAAAAGGGGAAAAGGAAGGAAATAATTAATAAAAAACATCTACAGGGATGATTTTAAAACGGAACACGATTCTATTTTATTTTATTCTGCCTTTATTAATGGCAACGGGTGGTAGCAGCTATGCCGATAGCAATGCGTCTTCCAAATTAGCATCGAAAGGGGATAAACAATTTATAAAGTCGCATTTCCAAAAGGCGCTTCAGTTTTACCAGCAGGCTATTCTGCAGGATTCCACCAATGCTTATGCCTATTTCCAGACAGGCGCCATTTATTATTTATCCGATTCATCGAGAATAAAATCGTTGCCTTATTTTCTTAATACCATTAAGCACGCGGGCAAGGGAGCCGATGATACAATTATTGACGCCTATTATTATATCGGCAACTGCTATACCCTCACAAAAAATTATCCTGCAGCTATTAATGCGTTCAATAAGTATCTTTCCCACGTTGACCAGCACAGCAGTGTAAATGCGACCTTGCTTGAAGAAGTAAAGCACGATGTTCAGATATGTAACTCAGCACCTACCATTATAAACCGTAATTCCGATTCTGCCGGCTATCTTTTGGATGGAAAGATGCATCCTGTTTACGTTAAAAACATCGGCGGAATTGTCAATTCTCCTTACCCGGAATATGCCCAGGTACTGCTTAACCACGACTCTACCATTATTTTCACATCGCGCCGCCCGGCCAGCCAGAAAGGGAAAAAAGATTTTATGACTGACCAGTACTATGAAGATATTTTTGTTTCGCATAAGGATTCGGGCCGCTGGACCCCACCCACCCCGTTTGCGGACCAGTTGCATTTCAGCAGTGGAGAAATTAACCTGGCAAGTGTTACCATTACGTCTGATGGTAAAACATTGTACATCTATCATAAAGGCCGTACCCTTCAGTCGCACATGGAAGGTGGAAAATGGACAAAGCCTGTGCCGATGGCTAAAAATCTGGGCCGTATTAAACACTATGTTCCTTCAGTTTTCGTATCATCCGACGGAAAGAAAATGTTTCTTGTAAGCGACAGGGAAGGCGGCTATGGAGGAAAAGATATTTACCTTTCACAAAAAGACAGCAGCGGCAAATGGGCTATACCCCAAAACCTGGGCCCTGAAATAAATACACCTTTCGACGAAGATTCTCCCTACCTGCTTCCCGATAATAAAACCCTCTTCTTTTCCTCAACAGGTCACAGCGGGCTTGGCGGATATGATATTTTCAAAACGGTATATGAAAATGGCAAATGGTCCACTCCGGTTAACCTGGGGGCGCCCATTAACTCATCGGGCGATGATATTTACCTGTCATACGACACAGTAGCAAAGGAAGGTTATTTCTCTTCCTCGCGTGTTAACACAGGTTATGGCGATATGGATATTTATACATTCAGTTTTGTGTGCGATGATATAAAATCAACTACCCTGCAAGGTATTGTAGCTTCGAATGGTAAAAATATATCAGGGGGCACACTTAGCCTTACCGATACAAAATCGGGCAAGACCATAACTGCCCAAACTGATGCGAGCGGGAAATTCTCTGTTACCCTAATGCCTCAACGGACGTATTCAGCAGTGTTAACCATGACAGGATTTGTTCCCTTTAATACAACTATAACTACACCGCACCAGTGCGATATATATAACCTGTACCAATATATAACGCCTAACTATACCGATAGTGCAAAT
>JABDGY010000052.1 GCA_013285805.1 Bacteroidota bacterium
ATATGGAAGCCAAATGTTTTCTACTTTACTCTAATGTTGTAGGTAATTGATAGGATTCATCATATGGATAAATCTCCATTTCGTATTTCCTTGGGTCAGGATAACTTCTGTAGAGTTCAGCATTAGGGAACTTTTTTGATTGTTTCAACAATTCGATCCTATCCTTACTTCGCATTTTGCACCCAATGATTAAAGAGACCACGGAGTCCATTGGAAAATTTTTCACGAATATGTCACTACCATCACTAACTTGTGTACAATCATGCACTGCAGAAATAATTCGCCATTCTTCTTCATAACTCCAATCCTTCCCTTTCGCAAAAATAGCCTCATCCAATTTTTCTGATGGTCTTTTATCATCATATTTTACTTTCTGAATTGTGTATAGACCATTATGACCAGTATTTCCATTAAACCAGTTATTCGTAGTGTCGAACCCAATTACAAATCCTTTACAAGACGACGCGTAGTGACTCCACATTAATAGATTATTTGGTTTTTCTGTTAAGCACAATACTCCTACGAAGATACTACTGAAAAGAGGGTATACTGACCCCCACAACATTAAATTTGCATAATACGGGTCAGTGCTCAACCTGTTAAGAATTTTTTCCTTTGAAGTGTTTTTCGATTCTTCAAATTTGTCTAGTGCCGGCAAATTGAAACCAGCCATTCGCAATTCCCTATAACTCTTATCAATTCCTTCGCCCCAATTCATAAAGGCATATTCCGATGACACCTTATCAGTATATGACGGCAGTAATTCAAAGGGGTCATTAAACTTGTTGGGTTGCGTAAATCGCACTTGGCAATTTTGCAGTATATCGAGCCTTTCAGGAGAACAATATTTATATAGTATCATATCCCGCCTTTTGCTTAAAAGTAGTGAAAAATAGAATATTGTTGACTTTAAATGAAAAAGGGACAGATAAATCTGTCCCTTTTGATGTTTAGCCTTGTTTCAATTACTCTTAATTACGACCTGCGTAGTTAAGGCAGAGATGCGGGGCTTTTTGTTTATAAATTGTATATTAATTCGTAATCGTTACTAATGAAGTACCGTCGTAGGTGGCAGTATACGGTTTAAGGCCGCAAGTGGCCGGGCCATGGCTAACCCCTCCGCTTGAAAGAATAAATACGGAACCACATACAGGGCAGGTAGCTGTTTGAGCCGTTTTTTGCACAGTTACAATGGCCTTACTGTTTGTAGTGCCATCATAAGGGCATGTGCAGTCGTATGCAAAAAATTGCGAAGAAGTAAATCTGTAAATAAGCACACCATTGTTTGCATAGCCACCGCTTACTATAACATAGCCTCCCGGAACCGTTAAGGCATTATAAGAAACATAAGAAAGATCAATACTAAAGTTGACAGCCGTTACAGGAACACCAGTACAGGTGCTAGAGCTTTTTTTACATCCTTCACCGGCAAATAACAGGAGAAAGAATAATACTAAGGGTTTTGTGAATCGCATATTAAGTAGATTAATACAAAATTAACGTATTTTTGCGTTATTAGTATATGGCAAAGACAATTAAAGCATACAATCCTCTGAATATCCTGTTTAAATCGGCCTTATTCCTGTTTTTTATATCTGTTGCAGGCATTGCTCATGCCCAGGATGCAAACAGCGATGATGTAAAGAATCACAGTGTTGACCCGAACATGAATAAGCCTTCAACTCCGGCCCAGAAAAAGCTTGCCAAGGAACAAAAGAAACGGGCTAAGGAATCGGCAAAGGCTACCAAGGCTGCACTAAAACAGCATATGAAAAACCAGCCCAAAGATGTGAGAAAGCGCATGAAGAAAGATTACAAGGAAGCCCAGCGCAACAATGAACACAAGGGAGAGCCCTTCTTTAAAAAGTTATTCAGGAAGAAATCTCCTAAATAGGGTTAATATCAGCAGTTTTTGCTGAATTGCTGTTCACCTCCCGTTTTTCGCAGTTCACTAACCAACTGCCCCCAATCAATAAATATCTCTTTTTTTATAGTGAATTAGTGATTCTATTTGTACCGTAAAAGCTATCAAAGGCATGAATACGGTAAATACAGTCAAAATGGTTAAAAATGAGAATATATCAGCAAAAGCCTTTTGTTTCGCAGATAGTTGTAATTACAACTTTTTATCGAAAGTATTGTTAACAGGGGGCTTTGTGGGTTACGGAAAACAATTTCAAAAAAAAACCATGTTTTTTCATTTGCAGGAAATATCTTTTTCTAAATTTGTCCGTTGCTTTAACAAAAATTAACAAATACCTTCACTATGTTAAAAAAGATACGTCTCTCCATAATAGCTATTTTTTGTGCAGGAGTTGCTTATGCCCAAAGCGGTAGCTTAATTATTACAGTGCTGGATAGTACAAAAAAGGCTGTTCCTTTTGCGGGAGTTCAGGTTACTAAAGGCGGAGTTCCTGTTGGCGGAGGTTCAACTGATTTCGATGGCCGTATAGAGGTAAAGCCTCTTGATCCGGGTCAGTATGATGTTCAGGCAACATTACTCGGCTACCAAACCATTAGCCTTACCGGTGTTAACGTAGCACCTGATGCACCTACACACATTACAGTGAATATGAAAGGAAATAGCGGAGGGGGTGTTCAGTTGCATATACTTCACGTTATATACGAAGCTCCTGCTGTTAATCCCGACCATACAGGAACAATTTTACAGGGAAAAGATATTCACAACCAAGCTGTAGATGGCGGCGGTGGAGGTATTAAAGACGTTATTGCTACTACTCCGGGCTTTTATCAGGCTGATCTTGGAAAGGATATTAATGCACGCGGTTCCCGTTCCGATGCTAACCAATATATAGTGGATGGTGTTAAGCTTACAGCCGACCAGGCTTTGGGCGGTATACCTAAGAATATGATTGACCAGGTTAACACATATACCGGTGGCGTGCCTGCAAAATATGGCGATGCCACAGGTGGTGTGATAGAAATTAATACTACGGGCGCTTCTCCTAAATTTTTCGGAACAGTTGATGCCTCTACTTCTGAAGGGCTTGATGCTTTTGGTTATAATGATGCTAACTTTGTGATAGGTGGCCCGATATGGTCGAAAAAGGACAGCACAGGGGCAAAAATACCCAAGGTTGATTTTATATTAGGAGGCGAGTTCACTTATAAAAAAGACCAGTCACCAAGTTTTACCGGTGGTTATTATGCTGATCCGTCTGTTTTATCCCAGATACAGGCAACCCCACTTCTGCCAAGTTCTTCAGGTGGTTTTGTCAGTGCGACTGATTATGTTACTGATGCTGATATTGTACATAGCGCTTACAGGTATAACAACGCTTCTAACGAACTTCAAGGTAATGGAAAGCTTGATTTCAGGATAAATAATAATGTGACTCTTACAGCAGGCGGATCATACGACTATAGCAGTTCCAATTATTTTGAGTATGTATATGAAATGTTTAACTATAGCGAAAACCCGCTTCACCTTAATACATCTTGGAGGGGCTTTGTAAGATTGCGCCAGCGATTTGCTACTTCAGAAGGAAAGGATAAAAAAGCAGCACTGATTCAGAATGCATACTACACCTTACAAGCTGAATATGGTAATACGTATGAGGTTTATGAAAATAATCAATTTAAAGATAACTATTTCGATTATGGATACGTTGGACAGTTTAACCAATATCAGGGTAAGGCTTATCAGTTTGAGAATGGAAAATATGGATATGCTAATTACCAGGTAGGATTTACCGATTCACTATATACTTTCAATCCTTCTACCTCAACTAATCCATTAGAAGCTAATTACACCAGCGACGTTTACAATAACCTGGGCGCTAAAAATATTACAAACCCTAATACAGTACAGGAAAATTATGGATTGCTGAACGGCCAGCGCCCGCAGGATGTATATTCTTTATGGTATAACACCGGACGCGCTTACCCGGGTTACAGCAAACAAAATAGCAACCACTTCCGCTTTACAGCAAACTTTTCAGCCACTATAAAGAATAACGATGTGCAGATTGGTTTTGAATATGAACAGAATGTAATCAGTTATTATAGTATCACCGCGGCTTCCTTATGGTCAATTATGCAGCAAAATACTAACCTGCAGATTTCGCAGTTAGATACCGCGCATCCGTATCTTGTAAGTTCAGGCGGTTATAATACATATGGATATAATCGTTTATATAACGCTAATGTTCAAACACAGTTTGATAAGAGTCTTCGCCAGTCATTGGGTTTACCTATCAATGGCACCCAATGGTTAGACCCTGATTCTTATTCACCAAGCATGTACTCTCTCAATATGTTCAGTGCTTCAGACTTGTTAAATAATGGTAACCAGATAGTAACATATTACGGATACGATTATAAAGGTAATGCATATAGCAGCACACCCAGTATTGATGATTTCTTCAATGAAAGAGATGCCAACGGAAACTTGGTATACCCTGTAGCACCTTATCACCCAATATATATGGCAGGTTACATACAGGATCACTTTGATATAAAGAATTTAAGGTTCGATGTGGGTGTGCGTGTTGACCGTTTTGACGCGAACGAACCTGTACTGAAGGATCCATATCTCTTCTTTCCGGCCAAAACAGTTGCCGAGGTTAGGGGAACCAGCCTGGGAGAAAATATTCCTTCAAGTGTAAATAATAATGATGTGGTATATGTAAACAACTCGCAAAGCCCAACTCAAGTAGTTGGATATCGTAACGGAAGCACCTGGTATGATGCTAACGGAAACGAGATTGCTGACCCTACTGTACTGGCGGCAGCTACAACCACAGGCGGAATTCAACCTTACCTTGAAAACCCAAGCCAGACTACTGTGAGCTCAAATGCGTTTACGCAATATACGCCACAGGTAAATGTAATGCCACGTATCGCTTTCTCTTTCCCTATATCTGATATGGCTGGTTTCTTTGCCCACTACGATATTCTTACACAACGCCCTCCCGGAATAGGATATAATCTTTTTGTTCCTACCCAATACTTATATATATTAAGCAATGTTAGCGGGGTGCTAAATAATCCGGCGTTAAAGCCAACCCAGACTACCGACTATGAATTAGGATTTACACAGGCGCTGAACGAAAAGAAAACCACAGCGCTTACAATCTCAGCATTCTACAGGGAATTCAAGAATAATATTGAGACTTACAGGTATCTTGATGCATACCCTGTAAGCTATTTGGCATATAGTAACCTTGACTTCGGAACAATTAAAGGGCTTACTGTTGCATATACATTAACCCGTGTGGGTAATATTAAAATGCGTGCAAGTTATACCCTGCAGTTTGCCACCGGTACAGGTTCAGGCCCTTCATCAGGTTATAACCTAGCTAACTCAGGCCAACCTAATCTGCAGATTCCTATGCCTCTTGATTTTGACCAACGCCATACCTTCCTGCTTAATATAGATTACCACTATGGCGCGGGCGAAGGTAATTATGACGGTCCTATTATTAAAACGCATGGTGGAAAGAGCCTCGAGATTTTATCAAACGCAGGTCTTAATGTGAATTTTACAGCTGGTTCGGGAACTCCATATACGGAACAAGCTAATGCAACTGAGGGTGACCCGAATAGCCAGAACGTTGGTATTGGAATTGCCCAGCACTACTCATTGGTTGGTAGTGTAAACGGCGATTACCTGCCATGGCAGTTCCGTGTAGATTTGAAGGCTGACAAAGATTTCCCTTTAACCATTAAAGGCAAGGATAAGAATAGTGAAGGCCACAAGTGCGATATACAGGTTTACCTGCAGGTGCTTAATTTACTGAATACCGAGAACATTCTTAATGTTTACCACTATACCGGCAGCCCGACAGATGATGGTTACCTGGCATCGGCATCAGGACAACAAGCTATATCTGAACAGGTTTCACCACAAGCATTTATTGACCAGTATAAGATAAAGGAACAAGACCCTACATACCTTTCATTACCAAGGCAAATTCGTTTAGGCGTTGATTTTAACTTCTAATCTTAACTTTAAGCAAACAGCAGCTATGAATAAAATATCGTTAAAACCCACAAGTAACATGAAAACAAAAAAAGCATTATTGTCCTTGACAATGGCTGTTTTGGTTTGTTGCAGCCTGCAGGCGAGGGAAAATATAGGTACCCATGCCAAAGTTAATCCTAAACGTACGCTGGCTACCGGGTGTGCTGTTGATGCAGGTGCTTCATATATGCAGATAAACAACATACGGGCCCGTATTATGGATGAGGGAGATATGTGGTGGGATCCGGGAGCAGGATTACCCCGTTATTATGCTCCTGCGGCAGGAACCGCTTGCTCGGAATTTGCGGGTGCACTTTGGATTGCTGGTATTGATGCGGGTGGACAGCTTAAAGTAGCGGCCATGACATATCGCCAGAATGGTGAAGACTTCTGGACAGGACCTATTTACCCAGGTTTCCAGATTTCGCCAGCTCAATGTTTACATTGGGATCAGCTGTTCTCTGTTACAAGGCTTGAGGTTGATAATTTTGTGGCCGGAGCACCTGCAACATATGCTGTTCCTCCCTCGGATATAGCTAACTGGCCCGGCACTGGCCCTGATGGAAATGTACTGGCCCCATATCATGATGTATCTCACAATGGGTACTATACGCCTACTCAAGGTGACTATCCTGAGTATAACCTTGTGGGTGCACCTGGTATAAACCAGATTTATGGCGATGCTACCTTATGGTGGGTAATTAACGATATAGGTAATACGCATACAGAGTCAGGTGGTGTGGCAATTGGCCTTGAGATAAGGGCTCAGTGCTTTGCTTTCCAGACAAATGACGCTGTGAATAATATGACCTTTTACGACTATTATATAATCAATAAATCTACCTACCAGGTTAACAACTGTTATTTTGGAGCATGGAATGACTTTGACTTAGGTAATGGAGGTGATGACTATACCGGATGTGATGTGGGCCGTAGTATGGGCTATGGTTATAATGGCGAGTGTACTGACCCCGATGGAAGTGGAAACTTCGCTGGTGAAATCGGTTACCACAATGACCCTCCGGCTATCGGAGAAGTGTTTTTCCAAGGGCCTAAAGCTGATGCAGGCGATAAAGATTGTTATGTACGAAATGGCCTTATAGGCATGGCAAAATTTGTGTACTATAATAATGATTTTACTGTTCAGGGTAATCCAGTTAATGCATCTTCCTATTACAATTACCTTAGAGGGATGTGGATTGACGGAACCCGTATGACTTATGGCGGTAACGGATACGAAACCAGCTCTACACCTACAAATTATATGTTCTGCTGGACCCCTGGAGGAGCATGTACGGCTACAGCTGTAAATACAGATTCAGCTGGTTGCGGTACCGGTGGGGTTCCCCAGACAACCGAATGGGATGAAGTGGCCGCGCACGATCCATTTGGTGATAGACGTTTTCTTGAATCAGCAGGCCCGTTTACTCTTGCTGCCGGCGCTGTTAATAAAGTAATTGTTGGCGAAGTTTGGGATCAACCCGGTACAGATGGTCAATGTAATATAGCTCCGATATGTTTAATACAGACTGATGCTGATCTTGCACAGGCTCTTTTCAACAGTAATTTTGCTGTATTGAATGGTCCAGACGCACCTGACCTGAGCATACAAGAGCTTAACCAGGAACTCATTATTACCTTGTCAAACGCAGTAACTTCAAACAATTATAATGAGACGTATGAACAGACATCCCCTACAATTATAGGATATGCTGACAGCACTTATAAGTTTGAAGGATATGAAATATACCAGGTTACCGATTCGACCGTTACCGGTACAGAGGTTCTCGACCCTACCAAAGCTCGTTTGATAGCTGAATGTGATATAAAGAATGGGGTAGGTACACTTATCAATTACATATACAACTCTACTTTAGGAGCAGTAGTGCCTACACTTGAAGTTTCGGGCCAGGATAAAGGCATTTCACATTCTTTTGATATAAAACAAGACCTTTTCCAGGAAGACAATCAAACTAACCTGGTTAACGACAGGCCTTATTATTATCTTGCCATTGCTTATGCGTATAACAACTATTCACAGTATAGCCCTACAAACCCTAATGGACAAAAACTTCCTTTCCTGCAAGGCAGAAGGAATATAAAGGTTTATCCCGCTATACCACATATCCCACAGGCTCAGAGTTATGGTACAGTTCAAAACTCTGTTTATGGAAATGGCCCTGCTATTACACGTATCGAAGGCCATGGAAATGGAACAAATGACATAGAGCTTGACCAGAACAGTATCAATTATATTTTACAACACGATACTATGGCTCATCCTACCTACCTGCCAGGTCAGGGCCCAATAGACGTTAAGGTTGTTGACCCGCTTAGTGTTGTTAATGCAAACTTTACATTGAAGCTTATACCCGGCCCAACTGCTAAAGATATAGATAGTACAGCTACATGGCAGTTGCATGATCTTAATTCAGGAACGTATATTAATTCTGATGTGGTAATAGGCATACAGAATGAGCAGATATTGCCGCAGTATGGTATTTCTATTACCATTACAAACCCTAAATACCCTTCGGGAAGTTACAATGGTGCTATTGATTCAGCTTGTTCTATTACCTTCGCTAATCCAATAGAAGATTGGCTTACTGGCTTTCAATGTTCTTCGCCGGGTACCAGTTTAAACTTCTGGTTGCGTTCAGGTACTAATCTTGACAGGTATTGTGCCGATAATCAGGCATTCAACTCATACCCGGTTAATACCTTAAATACTTGCCCTTCTCAGGTGCAAGGACCATTAGGCAAAAGTGGCGCTCCGTTAGCCTTATTCTTTGATGCCTACCAATATTATAATAGAATTATTGGCGGAACGTGGGGGCCTATGGGATTATGTGCAATATCAGATCCTAATGGATATTGTGACAATGGACCGGGATGGGGTTGCCAGGATTCTGTTGCCAACATGGCAAGTGTAGATATAGTTATTACACAAGACCCTACAAAGTGGACCCGTTGCATAGTATTTGAAGAGCAAGATGCTTCTGTATTATCAGAAGGAGGAGTAGGTAAACTTCAACCAAGAGCATCCGAATCAGTTGACCAATCTGGTAAGTATGCTACCTCTGGTAGCGGATATAGCAACAGCCCTTCTGCTCCAAATTATATTTCCGAAAGAAGTATGGGCTGGTTCCCAGGTTACGCAATTAACCTTGAAACAGGCGAACGCCTAAATATGGCTTTCGGTGAAGATTCATGGTTATATGCCCATAACGGTCGCGATATGAAATGGAACCCCGATACTACAACATTTGTTCAGAATGGAACCGGTTCTTCAGGCGCATCCAGCTTATTTGGCGTAAGTTCTGTAATTGGTGGGAAGCATTACATTTATGTATTTGCCCATAACAATAACCAGAATGGTGTTAAATACAATATACCTGCTTATGACAAGGATTCGACCATAATGAGTTATTTCACAACACCTCCCGGCCCGGCTCCGTTGGTTAAGAAATACATTTTTGGTGATGTAATGTGGGTTGGTATTCCATTGTTAAGGGCGGGACATTCGCTTATGGAATGCGATGCAACTATTCGCCTGAGGGTTACAAAACCATATGATTCAGCTTATGGTTCAACCACTGTTAACAGTAAGATAGTGGGCTCTACGTGGAGAAGCAGTACACCGCAAAACAATAACTATCCTATGTATTCTTTCAGTACGGCGCCACTGGCAGTAGATACCAGTAATGCAACCGCGGCTCAGAATGCCCTTTCACTTATTAACATTGTACCTAACCCGTATTATGGCTATTCAAGCTATGAATCAAACAGGTTAGATACTCGTGTAAGGATTACAAATCTGCCTCCGGTTTGTACCATTTCAATATTTACATTGAATGGAACGTTGATAACTGTGTTAAATAAGAATAGCCCGTCTACATATATAGATTGGAACCTTGAAAACCAATATAGTGTTCCTATTGCCAGTGGTTTATATATAATACATGTAGCAGTGCCTAACGTAGGTGAAGTAACATTAAAATGGCTGGGTGTAATGAGGCCTACGGACCTTAACTCATACTAAAAAGAAATTATTATTGCCATCCCTTATTTTAAGGGATGGCATTTTAAAGAAAGATTGAATAAACTTAAACCGAGAATATGAAAAGAAGAAGTACAGTAGCGATAATGGCAGCAGTAGCAGTTTGTGTTTCTGCCGGCACGTTAAAAGCAGGTGATCCTGCACGCGCAGGCCAGGCAGGCGCTTCGGAATTGCTTATCGACCCGTGGGCGGGCACATCAGGGTGGGCAGGTTCTAATACTGCATGCGTACAGGGAGTTGAAGCGCAATTCCTTAACGTGGCGGGTACAGCATTTACGACTCGTACTGAAGTTATTTTAGGCAGTACCGATTGGCTGGACGGTTCAGGCATACATATTTCTGCAGCAGGACTTTGCCAGCATGTTGGTGCAGCGGGTACACTCGGATTATCAATTATGTCGATGAATTTTGGCAATATTCCTATAACTACATATGATAATCCTGATGGTGGTGTAGGTTACTATACTCCCCAAATGATTAACCTCGGTTTATCATATGCCAAATCATTCTCCGATAATATTTATGGTGGTATTAACGCCAAAGTAATATCTGAGGCTATTTCAAATGTACATGCTTTCGGTTTTGCCATTGATGCGGGTATACAGTACCTGGCAGGCGACATGAAGCAGATACACTTTGGCATCGCTCTTAAAAACGTTGGCCCGCGCATGTCTTATTCAGGCGATGGTATGGCATTTGAAACCAACCTTCCCAACGGTAATTCCGGCCAAATGACAGTAGAGCAGAGGTCGCAGGGTTATGAATTGCCTTCATTGGTAAACATTGGAGCTGCTTATGATTTTCACCTCGCTTCTCACGATAGTTCAGGCCGCAGCATGCACAGGATAACTGTTGCAGCTAATTTTACCTCTAATTCATTCACCCAGGATGAAGAAATGTTAGGGGTGGAATACGGATTTAAGTCGTTTTTTATGGCACGAATAGGCTATGATTACCAGAATGGAGTAACAAGCCCGTTGA
Organism: Bacteroidota bacterium; assembly: GCA_013285805.1. Classification (GTDB taxonomy): domain Bacteria; phylum Bacteroidota; class Bacteroidia; order JABEUT01; family JABEUT01; genus JABEUT01. The sequence goes on from JABDGY010000052.1 coordinate 11,028, forward strand.
GCACTAACCCGCAGAATGGTGGCCGTTTAACGGCCCTTACCGGCCCATGTGCAGGTATTACCCTGCAGGTGCCTTTTGGTAAAACCCATTCTATTTTTGGTGTTAGCTATGGTTACAGGGCCACAAACCCTTATAACGGATGCCATACAATTGGCATTAAGCTTGCCCTGAATTAATATTTTTTTACTATATTTGTATTTGAAGGAGAGAATCTTAACAGGTTCTCTCTCTTTTTCTTAATAGAAATACAACATTTACATAAATATTTTGTCATGTCAGAAGTAGCTTACTTTACACAGGAAGGGCTCGACAGGTTGAAAAAGGAGTTGCACGATCTTAAAACCAAGGACAGGCCTTTTATATCGAACCAGATTGCGGAAGCCCGCGATAAAGGTGACCTTTCGGAGAATGCGGAATATCATGCCGCTAAGGAAGCGCAGGGCCTTCTGGAGCTTAAAATTTCCAAACTGGAAGATATTGTTGTTAACGCTAAGGTAGTTGACAAATCTACGCTTGATACTTCGAAAGTACTTATCTTATCGAAGGTAAAGATTAAGAATACCGGTAATGGCGCTACAATGAATTATACAATTGTGACTGAGAATGAGGCTAATCTTAAAGAGGGCAAAATTTCAGTTAATTCACCTGTGGCTAAAGGCTTATTGGGTAAAAAGGTTGGCGATAAAGCCAAAGTTAAAACCCCTGCCGGCGAAATGACCTTCGAGATTGTTGAAATAATGCTGTAATGGCCTCGATATTCAGTAAGATAGTGGCCGGCGAAATACCTTGCTATAAAATAGCCGAAACTGATAACTGCCTTGCTTTTCTCGATGTTTTTCCCCTTGTAAAAGGCCACACACTGGTAATTCCTAAAAAGGAGATAGACTATATATTCGACCTGGACGACCAACTCCTTGCCGAGTTAAATGTATTCTCTAAAAAAGTAGCCAAAGCCATCGGAAAAGCTGTTCCCTGCAAACGTATAGGTGTTGCTGTCATTGGCCTTGAAGTGCCTCATGCCCATATTCACCTTGTGCCCATAA
>JABDGY010000053.1 GCA_013285805.1 Bacteroidota bacterium
GTTGCATGTTCTGCAACTTGTTCTTACTAAAAACACACAAAAAAACTACTGAATTATTGCTTAATAAATTTACTTGTAAATTCTTTGGCGTCACTATTTACAACAAGTACATACATGCCTGATGTAATTGAGCTAATGTCAATAGTGTTAACATATTCTGCATTAAGTTTACCCGATAAAAGTTCCTGTCCCATTACATTATATACGCGGTATTGAACATTATTGCCGGGAATATTCAGCAGAACTTTCAGGTTATTGCCGGCAGGATTGGGATAGAAGGTAACCTCATCAATATTTCTTACCTCGTTTATTCCCATAGGTATGCAGGTTTGTTTCAGTATTGTACCTTCAGATACGGCGTAAAAATCGGAATGGAAGGCCTGGTAGTACTGGTTGGCAATAGATGAATCGTGAACAATCACTGAGTTTTCATCGTTGTTAGTATTGGCTCCCGAACTCCAGTTATGGGAACCTGTAAGTACCATTGGGTCAGCGGCCATATCACAAGGGTCAACTATCATATATTTACTATGACATATAGAATTGGATAAATATGAGGTATAACCGGTACCTGCGCCACTATATACCAGTAAATTTGCACCCATTGGGCCACTTAAGTCACTATACGGAGTATATGTAATGCTCGACTGGTCCATCATGCCATAAACCTTTACGCCCCTGCTTATAGCAGATTTTATAGGGGCATCGTCTGCTGAAAGTGTAAAAGTAAACATCTCAAAATCTATTTCACTTTTTGCTTTATTCTCAGTTGAAATAATGTGATTACTCATAGTATCTTCAGGGCTGAACCATAATTCTACCTGGTGGCCATCTATGTAAAAATTGTGAGCAGCAACAACTTTTTTAGCGGCACCAAATCTTGAATTGATAGTATTAGGAACTCCACCTTCTACTGTATCTCCCCACATCTGATTGAACTCCTTAAGGTAGTTATGTGCTAAGGCTGAGTCCTGGAAAATAATAATGTTGTTAATGTCTTTATCAACCTGGCCTGGCTCCCAGTTCATGCAACCTGTCCAAACAATAGCAGCATTAGGATCAGATGTTGTACCGTCAATTACCACAAATTTGTTATGCATAATAGTATAACCACCTGAGGATGGGCTAGGTAGGGTAGGTATAGCAGGATTTATACTATCGAGGCCATAGTTTGGAGTAATTGCATTTTTAAACGCATTTGCGCCTCCGCCGTATTTCGATGTATCGCTATAATTATGTATCCAACGGATTTTTACACCGCGTTTGTAAGCATTATTAATAGCAATATGTATTGGAGGGACATAGCCACCTTCGTACCAAAGGCTGTCTTCCACGTAATCGTAAAGCGCTATGTCAATAGTGTATTTTGCGCGGTTTATGTAGGAAATTAACGTATCAGGCGCAACACGAATAAGCGCGTGCGCGTTGTTATGAGGTCTTGCTACTGTAGTATCAACAGGGTGTGTTGAATAACAGATAATATGATGGCCGGGGCCGAACAGGCTTTGCGCATTTACTCCTATACAAATGCAAGCGGCAACGAGCAGGGTAGTTAATTTTTTCATGATGTGAGTTTTTTATTTTACAGGGTTAGATACTATAAACTCAAGATTAGCAAAAAATGGGCTGAAAGATATTTTCAGTGTTTTACTAAATTGTTAAGTATTAAAAGGAAAAGCAACATTTAAATGTTGCTTTTCCTTTTAATCTAAAAACTTCTTATTGAATCATTAACTTACCTGTTGAGATAACTTTTCCGTTTTCGTCAAGTATCCTGTATAAGTACATACCGGTAGCCTGGCTGCCAAGGTTAATTTCTGTTTTATCAGCAGAAAGTGTGCCCTGGTAAACTTTTTCTCCGAGTACATTATATACAGTTAAGTAAGATTTCTCAGTTGCAGCATTTTGCAGTTCAACTGTAAACGAACCATGGTTAGGGTTAGGATAAAGCTTAGCTGAACCTTTGCCACCTCCATTTATTTCGTCTATACCGGTAGGGCAGTTAAGTTCTTTTGCATAAGCGCTGTAAGCGGCAAAAGCTACATAAGCGTTACCACTATTGTCGAGAGCAATGCTTTGGTAAGCTGCGCCACTGTTTGAACATGTGCCTGGTGTAGGAGTGCCGGGAAGAGTCCTCCACGCTGTATCGCTGATTGGATCAAATTTCTCAACAGTACAGTTTTCCTGTCCTTCGCCCTGAACTTCATTACCCCAGTCTGAGTATGCTACATAATACGCGCCTTTGCTGCTAACAGCAAGAGACATATAGCTTGTCCAGTCGTGAGAGAAACCGGGAGCACCTATATAGTTCCATGTAGTACCGTTGAATTTCTCAACATTTGCTTCAGTGCTTGCTGAATAGGAAGAGTAAGCTACTACCGGCATATTGTCAACAGGGTCAATTTGTAAAGATGTATATACACCTTCGCCTGCAGAAATATTGCGGCTGCCAACAACACTCCATGCACCGCCTGTAAATTTATATATTGATACACCAAGCGCCTGTGAAGGAGCATCCTGGAAAGAAACATAAATAACTCCATTTTTATCGACAGCTATACTTTGATATGCTGCAGTATCACCGGTAACGTCACCGCCAACTGCAGTCCAGGTACCACCCGCAACAGGGCATTCCATAACACCCATGTGGTAATTTGAGGTCTGGTAAGCTGCCCATAAAGTATCATTTGCCACCGTAGATGCAACATAATAACAGTTACCACCGCTTACAGTAGCGGAACCGGTTCCTAAAGCAGACCATGTGCCGCCAGAGAATTTCATAGCAGTTACTCCATAACTCGGAGCAGCGCTCTTGTCAGAATATACGCAAATAGGGTCGCCCGTTGCGTCAAAATTCATATTCGTATACTTAGCGCCGCCAGCCGAGAAGCCTGCTATACCAACACTACTCCAGGTGGTTCCATTATAACTCATAACAGAAGCCTTATCGCTGGTATTACCATCGCGGTAAGCAACATAAGGCATTTGGGTTGTAGGGTTAATTGCAATACTGGTATAAGATGCCTCACCATTCCATGTACCCGGATTTCCACCAGAAAGACCAGGAGTTTCCAAAAGTGACCAGTCTTTGTTCGTGGTATTCCACATAAAACATTCCGCTTTGTCACTGTTTCCTTTATCTTCAAAAGCAACATAAGGAGCATTATTACCGTCAACTGCACAACCAGTATAAATAGCATCCTTAACTGAAATAGATTGTGACACTTTGTATGATTTTACAAAATCCCAGCTACCGGAAGAGTACTCAGCAATACTTAATCCATCATATCCATAGTAAGACATATCCTGGTAAGAAGCATATACATTACCTAAACCATCAGCGCTGATTGATACATAATTAACAGGACCACCTAAATTTCCACCAACACCAACGGTATCAGCAGCCCAAGATGTTCCATTATATTCCATCATGCCAAGATATTGCGCATGTCCAAAGTCTTCATATCCTACATAAACATTCCCTGTTTTACTAATAGACAATGAAACATAGTTAACAGTGTCGGTAGTAAGTGTTGTATCACCTGCAACAAGTGGAACCCATGAACTGCTAAGTGTATTATACATCATTACACTCAGTTTGTCGCCATGGTAACCATCTTCAAACGCAACATAAGGTGCGTTATTCACAGGGTTAACGGCTATTTTGGTGTACTGAGCCTGTCCTTTTGAAACAGCTAATGAAGGACCAACCATGCCCCATGTAGAAGAAAGCGGGTTCCATTTCTGTACAATTAATTTATCGCCACCAGTTAATTCTTCATAGCATACATAAGGAATACCATTCGTATCCATTGCAATACACTCATATTGCGCGGGAACCGTGAAAGCTGCTTTTTGACCAGCTACTGTATCCCATACGCCTGGAGTTTTTGCACCATATTTAAATACTGCACATTCCAATGTCAGGTTTTTTGACTGGCATGCTACATAAGGATTACCAAATTTATCTACAGCAATAGATTCATAATAACATTCGCTGTTGTAGCTAAACCCAGGCATACCAACATTTACCCAGTTGGTACCGTTCCATTCCCTTACTGAAGCATTGTAAAAATTTCCACCATCGCGGAAAGCTACGTAAGGCATATTGTTCACAGGGTTAATTGCAATGGCCTCGTAAGTAGATTCGCCGAATGCAATTCGGTTCGTGTCATCCGGACCGAGGGCGGTCCAATTACACTGTGCATTTGCCTTGCCTATAAGGCCAAGAAATGCCAATGACAAAATGTAAAGTCGTTGTTTTTTCATGATAGGTTTTGTTAGTAAATTTGTAATTCCAAAAAATCGTCAAATACCGGGGGGACGTTTTCTGCAGGCGCAAAACAAATAAACCCTTTTGTAAACAATGTTAAATTAATGTTAAGAATGATATAATCTAAACAGATTAAGTGGAATTGGCAAAAACCTACAACGTTTAAATATGTTGATAATCAAAAAAATATATGAAAGCAAAAAAACAAAAAATACTCATGTTAAATTTTTGTTAAGTAATAAAAACAATTTAGTAAAAAGTAAAAATTAACAATTAGTTAATGTTTTTATTTTCACAGTAAGGTGTTATAGATATAATTATTTTGTAATATTGCGGCAACTAAAAATAACTTTTAATTTTAACCCTGATAAAATGAAAAAGATTACTCTATTTATGCTGGCACTATGTGCAATAAGCATAAGCAAAAACACAACTGCACAGTTACCAAAGTATGCTCACGTAGTATTTGTTTTGGAAGAGAATTTTGCTTATAGTGAAATAATAGGTTCATCTTCAGCCCCTACACTAACAGCATTATCTAAAACTTATTACACTGCGAGTTTTACACAAGCATTTGCAATAACACACCCAAGTGAGCCTAATTATCTCGACCTTTTTTCGGGCTCAAATCAAGGCGTAACAACTGATGAATCAGGCCCGGATGCGAACGCCCCGTTTAACGACTGTAACTTAGGTTCATCACTTATTCAAAAAGGATACACTTTTATAGGTTATTCTGAAGGTCAGCCTTCTGTAGGTTGGATTGCAGGTGATGTAGGCAACTACTACACTAAACATTGCCCGTGGATAAATTGGATTGGCTATAATACTAATAAGGATACCATTCCTGAAAAGTCAGATCAGCCTTTTACCTCTTTCCCCGATTCAAATCATTTCAGCACGTTACCAACTGTTTCTTGGGTAATCCCCAATTCAATTGATGATATGCATGATGGCTCTGCGCCAACTTCTATTCAAAATGGAGATAGCTGGTTCAAAACTCATATAATGCCATTAGTAAGGTGGGCAGTTAAAAATAATACCCTTGTTATAACTATTTGGGATGAGGATGACTTAGCGCATAGTAATAATATCCCTTGTTTGTTTAGTGGCCCTAATATTATTGGTGGTTCTTACTCCACGCCAAAGTTTAACCACTATGATGTGTTAAAAACAATAGAAGATATGTATAGCCTGAGCCCATTATGTGGCAGCAGTTCTTCTGGTACTGATCTTACGGGTTTCTGGTCATTAACGGGTGTATCAAATGTTCAGAGTACAGTTAACGATATTACAATCTGGCCGATACCTGCAAAAGGCCAATTGAATGTAAAGGTTACTTCAAATGTTAACGAGAAAGATGTAATAAGCATTTTTGATATGACCGGAAGGATAGTGAAGGAAAATAATATTGAAATGAAATCAGGAGAGAATGAATATAACCTTGACATCACAGGCCTTTCTAACGGAATTTATTTTGTAAAAGTGAACGGTGCAACTACTAATATTTGCAAGAAAGTAGTGGTGCAGAACTAGGTTAAGGTTTTTAGAGAATACTTTTTACTTTATGAGATTCTGGAATAGTAAAAGCCTCACTAAAACTATTTAGTTGATAGCTTCTGTGAAAAATTAACAATTCGTTAATGTTGGTATAGGCGAACATATGGAGATTCTTATCTAAAATTGCAAAACAATTTTAAACCCTGGAAAATGAAAAAAATTACTTTATTAGTTATTGCAATTTGCTGTATGGCGAAATTCAATAACACAACTGCACAATCAATACCTAAATTTGACCACGTAATATTTGTATTAGAAGAAAATTATTCCTATAGCGACATTATAGGTTCTTCGTATGCTCCTACATTTACTGCCTTATCACAGGCATCGTATACTGCCAACTTCACTCAGGCATATGCAATTACGCACCCAAGTGAACCTAACTATCTCGATCTTTTTTCCGGTTCTAATCAGGGCGTAACTACTGACTTATCGGGCCCCGCACCTACAGCTCCATTTAACGACTGTAATTTAGGCTCCCTGGTTATCCAAGGGGGGTATACCTTTATTGGATATTCAGAGGACCAACCTTCTTTAGGATGGACTGCCGGCGATGTTGGCAACTATTATACTAAGCACTGCCCATGGATAAACTGGATTGGCTACAATACAAATCCTGATACTATTCCCATTAAATCAGATGTACCTTATTCTTATGCCAATGGTTACACCACTGGTCCCATATTCCCCGATTCAAATAATTACAACACCTTACCAACTGTATCGTGGGTAATACCGAATTCAATTGATGATATGCACGACGGATATCCTCCAGCATCAATTCAAAATGGTGATGGCTGGTACAAAACCAATATGATGCCATTAGTAAGGTGGGCTGTAACACACAATAGCCTTGTTATTACAATATGGGATGAAGATGACGAACTTCACAGCAATAATATTCCCTGCCTGTTCAGTGGAGCAAATGTTATCGGAGGCTCATACTCAGCACCGAAATTTAATCACTATGATGTTTTAAGGACGATAGAAGATATGTATGGCTTGGCTCCACTTTGCGGCTCAAGCGCAACCGGTACAGATATTACCAATATTTGGACAGGTATTCCAACCATTCAGGGTATAAAGAACGATGTTTCAGTATGGCCTGTTCCTGCAAAAGATGAACTGAATGTAAAAATAACATCAGCATCTGCAAGTAAAGCCAATGTTGACTTGTATGATGTTACCGGCAGGAAAATTGAAGAAATGCCTACTGAGTTGGTTCCCGGAGAAAATAATGTTGCCATTAATACAAGTGGTGTTGCAAATGGCGTTTACTTCCTGAACATAATAGGAGATAAAATAAACGTATCAAAAAAAATCACTGTTGGAAAATAAGCTGTGGCTTACCTAAGAGAGATTTATATGTTGTAATAAGCTGACATTATAATTAGCTGTTCCCTCGTACAGTAATAAAACTAAATTTATTTTGTTTATGAAAGCAAGAAAAATAAGTAGCCTGATTTGTGTTTTTTTATCAATGTGGACCTTATCAAATGCACAGTTTGCAGATTTTCATAATTATCCTATCACAGTAACCCCTCACGAATCAGCAGACTCAACCCGTGGGCATTTCTGGGGTTATATGTTTGGTAGTTATTATACCAAAGTGCATGCCGATACGAGTGGTGGTGCAGGTAGCGGAAGGGGAATTTCACAATATAGCCAGGTACCGAAGGGAGCAAATGCTTTTGCATTCCAACGTGTGTACTTGGGATATGATTATTTTTTTAATAAACAATTCTCAGTTCATGTTGTTATGTCCCATGAAGAATACCAGGATATTTCATTCCATAATGCAGGCGCTGACCAAAACTATAACCGTATATTTTTCCTGAAATATGCGAATATGGAATGGGAAAACTTCTTGAATACCCATCTCAGGCTTACGGTTGGTGCCCAAACAACGCCAGCTTTCGCTATTACTGAAGAACCTTTCTGGGGATACCGTTCTATTGACAGGACAATTATGGACATGAAAAGTATAGTTAGTTCAAATGATGTTGGGGCTAATATAGGTGGCAAAATATGGAGCAAAAAAGATGATGCCGGAACTGAGAAAGCATGTGTGGGCTTTAATTTTATGGTAGGAAACAGCACAGGTTCTGTACCAGATATTGTTGGAATTACGCTCGATTATACAGTTTGGAAAAGATATTATGGTGACCTTTACCTGAAGTTTCTTAATGATAAGCTTGTCCTTGATTTATATGGAGACGGCCATACCTATTCCTGGGCTAATATTCCGACAACCGGTCCATCAGGCGCCACAACAGGTAGAGAGATTCACCAATACGAAATTACAGAAAGGTTATTTCTCGGATACAAAGCAAAAAATTTCAATATCAGCGTGGCGTATTTCCAGCAATTAAATAAAAACATGGTTAGCGAAGTAGGGGAAATAGGTAACCAGGGGGTCCCTATTGCGGGCGATACAACTGACTGTACAAGGACTGGCTTCTCAGTTATGGCAGCTGCAGTGCTTAAGCGCGATAAAAAAACCGGCGACCCTGAATTTAGCCTTTTTGGAATGTTTGATTCCTATAACCCGCAAACTCAGTATAACCCGAATATTCTGTATCAACCCGGAGGAGCTGTTGTAAATAGTGAGCAGGTTAATTTAGTTAACTCTGTTACCGAAACTTATTTTGTTGCCGGTATCGATTACCAGCCTATTAAACAGATACATTTCATGCCTAATGTATGGTATAACGGAATACATGACCGCTCATACGATAATGTTCCTACAGCCTGGGCTACTGAAAAAAACAGCTACGATTTAGTGCTTCGTATTACATTCTATTATCAGTTTTTTAAGAACTAGGAGATAGTAAGTTTTGCTTTTTAGGTGTATATTGCAGTTTTTATTACCCTGAATATGAGAAGCTGTATAATTTACTTCGCATTAACACTATTAATCATCCCGCAATTTTGCAGGGCTCAGACTTGGAGCCCAGTCAGTTCAGGCATTACCGGTGATGTTGTAAATACCACATGGTCATTATTTGCGTATGATTCAATGCTATATGCAGGTGGGCGTTTTTATATGGCAGGCGGAACATATACTAATGATATAGCCCAATGGAATGGTGTAAGCTGGAATAAGGTAGGTACAGGCACAGGCGGTAACGTAAATGCCATGGCATGGTATAATGGTAATTTATACGCTGGAGGGCAATTCGACACTATGGGTGGAGTAATAGCTCATTACATTGCTACATGGAATGGCTCCCGCTGGGATTCGGTAGGAAAAAACGGAATGAAAACCGGTCAGCATGGGGTTTATTGTATGGCTGTATATAAAGGCGAGCTATATGTTGGTGGACAGTTTGACACTATAGATGGATCCCCCATATTTGGAATTGCTAAGTGGAACGATACCAGTTGGTCTCAATTAGGTACAGGTATTATTTCTACTGATGAAGAAAGTACTGTAAGCTGCATGGCCGTTTATAATGGTGACCTTTATTTTGGCGGAGAATTTGTCTTTTCGGGTGGTACTGATATTGCAAAATGGGATGGAACTACTTTATCAACTGTCGGGGGCGGTGCAGTAGGTACAATTTATAGTCTTGCGACGTATAGCGGTAATTTATATGCTGGCGGGCAATTAAATACATTTGGCGCTACCAGCGCAAATAATATTGCCATGTGGAACGGGAAATCATGGTATGCGCTTGATTCTGGTATTACAGGTGAAAATGGCTGGGCCATTGTAACGGCGCTTGCCTCCTATAATGGCCAATTATATGTTGGCGGTTATTTTGATACTGTAAATGGCCAGCCAATGAATTGTATTGCCAGGTGGAACGGGAAAACGTGGTCAAATGTGAGTACTGGAATTAATATTGGCGGGGGTGTAGATGCTATGGCTGTGTTCGATAGTGCATTGTATGTTGGCGGTGGTTTTGACAGTGCCGGTGGCGTATATACAAACAATATTGCGATGTGGACAAGCCCATCATCAATAAATGAAATCTCAGAAGCTAATGGAATTAAAATTTACCCCAATCCTGCAAGTAATAGAGTAACTATACAATTGAATAATATTACGGATGATATGCGCTATATTATTTATGATGAACTTGGTCAGCAAATTGAAACCGGAAGGTTAGCATTGTCAAAAAACAATAGCATTGATGTCAGTGCTTACCATACTGGAGTTTATATGATATGCATAACCACGGCCAGCGGCAATGGATGCAGCAGTAAGTTCATTAAGAATTAGATGGGTTTCGTATGTGCTTAATTTTTGAATGTTAATCTAACCCATAATGTTTGTTTTTTTAACTTGCGTAATGAAAAATGTTGAATTTGTAAATTAAACAGACGTGAGAAAGTTCTTCCTTGCTATATGCAGCATTATACTAATTTCCACAGGTGCATATTCTCAAAATTGCAGTTGCTGGATAACAGTTGACTCTTCGTATAATATTGTCCCCATGCCATTAGGTTCAGATACAGGAGGAGCGCCATTATACCGATGCAACAATTGTTCAAGTGCTCCCATAAAACTACCGTTTAGCTTTTGTTTTTATGGCAAGAGTTATGATACTGTATATATAAATAATAAGGGAAGCCTGTCATTCATTCATCCTGATTTTACTTTTTCAAGTGAAGGATTGCCGGCAGGAGTTGATACTTTAATGCTTGCTGCTTTTTGGGCAGATATTAATGACCGCGCTGCTCCCGTATCTCACATTTATTATAAGATAACCCCAACACACATGATTGTTCAATGGAGCAATGCGGGCTACAGTACATTTGATAATGATTTATATGATGATATTCAGATTACCATTACAAATGGCAGCGATTCTATTTTGACACCGGGCAATAATGTTTCATATTGTTACTGGTTAATGCGATGGGCATCCGCAGATTCTTCAGGAGGGTCAGGAGGATTTGGCGGTTTACCTGCAGTTGTTGGGGTAAATAAGGGCGATAATATTCATTATGCCCAATTCGGAACTTTCAATTTGCCAGGATATACTTATTATGGCCCATTTGACACAACTAATGAACTTTATAGCCTAAATAATAATTCATTTATTTTCAACACTTGCGTAACCGGTAATAATATTCCACCGGTTATTGAAAACCCTGATTTGTGTGATACTGTTACTATATGTGCCGGTGATACTTTTTCTTTTCCTACTAAGTTTATTTGCCCTCAAAGGGGCCAAAAAGCTACACTTATAGCATCTTCTCCGGGCTTGTCAGGGCTTACAAGCGATACATCAAGCGCTCACTCCACCTATACTATTTCAACCAAACTAATAGCAGTATTAAAGGATACAGGCACACACCTTATAAACATAACTGCAACTGACAATAGTTCACCCCCCTTAACGAATAACTTTCCTTTTACAGTTTTTATAAAAAACTGCAATGACACTACAACGGGAATTCATGAAATATCTGAGTTTAATAGCGCGAATATTTACCCTAATCCGAATACAGGAAAGTTTACTATTCAATCGGCATCAGTTAAAGGCAGGTCAATCGTTGAAATCAATAATTTGCTGGGAGAAAAAGTGTATTCACGCACGATACCTAATGGCACGCAATTCTTCAATATTGATATGTCTTCTCAAGTTAAAGGAATCTATTTTATTAAGTTATATAATGAGAATACATTAATAGATGTTAAGAAAGTTGTTATACAATAAATAAAGAGCCTGTAAAATGAAAAAGCAAAAAAGATTTTTTA
>JABDGY010000054.1 GCA_013285805.1 Bacteroidota bacterium
TAGTTACAGGCTTTTTTCAACTTGCTAAAAAGCTTGGCAACACTTTGCCATACTATAGTTTATACTTGTAATTAATTGCTAAAATAAATAGTAAATAATTGCTAAATAAATTAACGGTGTATGAGTAGCGTTGTTGTTTTATGTTGCGATTGCGACAACTACAGGGACATAGAGGAAACCCGCAAAATAGAACTTGATGGTCTTAAGGTGAACCTGTATATATGTAACGAATGCCTGGAAGATTTGCCCAGGCTCGATGATAAAGTATTGGCCCCGCCGCTGGTGAGGGCGTGATATTTGCGGGAAAGGGCAGGGGAATAGTGTACAGCGAATAATAAATGGACTTGCCAGAGTTGCGGAGTTTTCCTACCTTAGTACTCCCTGATCAAAAACTTACTGATATGAGAAGAATTACTCTTCTGTTATTTTGCCTGTGGGCAGGCAGTTTATCCGCACAGATACTTAACCTGCCACCGCGAGCTAAAACAGCCCTTTCGGGCAGCCAGTTTGTGGCAACTATATGGTCGTCGAGTATGAGCCTTACCGTGCGTGAAGACTCTATATATGCTCAGGTGCTGAAAGGTAACGTGCCCGATTTTTACCGCAATCTTGTTCCTGTTACTTCAAAAGCATTTATTGCAGGCGACACACAAAAGGTTACCTATTATGTAGCGCCCGATTACTTTGCCATTGGTTGCGACAGCGATTATTTCCTTTGCCCCATGAGCCCTATGACTGCCACCAAAATAGCATCGCTAACCGGTACTACATTGCCGACACGTAAAATGGTTGGCGATATATGGAAAGCAGCACAGGTAAAAATGAATCCTCAGCCCTTATCGCCCGGCCCGTTAATGAGTACGGTCCCGTATTTTGCTCATCACGATACATTGGTTGATAGTGCACGCAAAACATTTATGCCTGCGCATCCACTTGGACAATTAGTGAGCGGCGACAAAAAAGATGTTATAATAAGCCATATTATAGACAGCATTGCTAACCGTGTGGTGATATTTGGGTGGTATTATCCTACCGGCAGTTATATACAGCCTATGACTGATATACATGCCGATGTTTATATGGACTATAGCCACGGCCTGCGCTTTGTGCAGAATAACTGTTGGCTGAATGATACTACCCCAACTACTATACAATGCATAGTGGAATCGGCTACACTTAGCCCCATACTAAGCGATGAGGGTACTATAAACTTACCCTGGTACCCATACTGGATTTCACTGAATACGCCAACTTCATTTGCCTGGCTGAGGAATACACCCACATCGCTGAAACTGGCAGTGGAAAATGACCCATCGGTAACCCATTACGATGTTTATACCAGTACCGACGGCGCTAACTATACCGAGCATTTGCGGGTAAAGAAAAGCAACCTTGTTATTGATTCATTGAAAACCGATAACATTTGTTTCGTAAGGCTTATAGCGTATGATTCAAACGCTGCAACCACATCGCTTATGAGTGAAATGCTGGCTTCGGTGCCATCGTCGCGTAACGACAGTACGTTAATAGTAAGCGGTTTTGAGCGCAACATTGCAGGCAATACCTACAGCTTCACCATACAACATGGCACAGCGTTGTATAATAACAACCGCTACATGGAGAGCTGCACCCATAAAGCTATAACCGATAAACTGGTGTCGCTTAATAATTACCTCGCTGTTGATTGGATATTGGGCGAAGAAAGTGTTGCCGATACTTCATTCGACCCGAGGGAGCAGAATTACATTTCATCGTACCTTGAACAGGGCGGTTACCTGTTTACATCGGGTTCTGAAATTGGTTACAACCTTGTGCAATTTGGCACAGCGGCCGATAAGCTTTTTTACAGCGACTATTTAAAAGCACGTTATATCTCCGATGCTCCCGATAATAAATCGGGTACATATTATTCCAGCAATGTGCAGCCTATCGCTTCATCTATATATATGGTGAATGATACCGTTAACTTCGATAATGGCACACATGGCACCTATAATGTTCCATACCCCGATGCTATTGCGCCAATAAATGGAGCTTCGGCAGATATGCATTACGCTACACTTGATACTGAGTATGCATGCATACATTATGCCGGTGTTTTCCCCAGCGGTTCTAAAATTGGTAAGCTGGTATATATGGCTTATCCGTTTGAAACCATTTACCCTGCGCCAACACGAGATACCGTTATGAAGGATATATTGATATTCTTCTTTGGCGAAAAAACTTTATATACAGGTATAGCTGAATCAGCAGGAAATGATTTACAGGTTAATGTGTACCCGAACCCTGTAAAAGATGAATTGACTATAGTTATGCCTCAGCCTGCTGAAGCCACAGTGAAAATATATAATATGCTAGGGCAGCAAGTCTATACATCGCATTTAGACGGCAACGAGTCTACACAAACCATTAACATGAGTGGTTTAACGCAGGGTATGTATTTACTCACAGTTGAATCGGGCAGCGCAAGATATGTGAGCAGGATTGTAAAAGAGTAGGACAGCAAGCGGGAATATTGTATATTTGTAATTATTCTTCATCCTATGAAAACGATTGTAATAAAAGCCGATAACGATTCAGTAGCAAAACTCATTACTGACCTCGCAAAAAGAATGGGCCTCAAGTCATCTGTTCTTAATGATAAGAAAAAAGAAGATATAGGCCTTATTCGCGCTATTGATGAAGGACTGAAGAGTGGGCGAGTGTCGGTTAAAACCAGTTACGATATTATTGATAAGCTGGTAGGCTAAATGCGTATTGAGGTCACGAAGCAATTTAATAAAGATATTTCCAAACTGAGGGATAAAAAGTTACTACTATCTGTAAAATCAGTTTTGCAAACTATTGAGTCCGCTAAGACCTTGTCAGAAGTAAATAACCTGAAAAAGATGGAAGGCACTACTAACTATTTCAGGGTAAGGGTGGGTGATTATAGAATCGGAATTTTCTTCAATAATAATACAGTTATAGTTTCAAGATTTCTTCATCGAAAGGAAATTTACAGGTATTTTCCGTAAGGTTATAATAGGTTAATTCATACTAAACCACATCACTTCCCGTTAATCTTAATACCTAATACTTAATACTTTGTACTAAAGTATGTACCAATTCCTCAATTACTTTTTCATAGTTTTTCACACCCTGCTGATACTCTTCAATAGCTTTGGCTATATATGGAAGAAGACAAGAAAGTGGAATTTGTTCACGCTATTCCTTACAACATTATCGTGGTTTGTGCTGGGTATATGGTATGGCTGGGGTTTTTGCCTCTGTACCGAATGGCACTGGCAGGTGCGTGAGCATTTAGGTTATGGTTATCCGTCAGATTCCTATACTCATTTCCTTGCGCAATTACTTACCGGGCATAATTTCGACCAGCACATGGTAGATATAGTTACCGCTGCCATGTATGGCATAAGCGTGGTACTGAGTGTGTGGCTGAATACAAGAGACCTGTTAAGAAAGCGCAGGCTTGCGAAATCAGAATAACTTTTTGTATTGCTCTGTATAGTTCTTCTTACGGAAAAAGGTTTCAGCAACCAATTGTATGTTTTTCTTTTCCTCTGCTGAAGGCCTTTGCAGGTTTGTCCAATTAACAATATCTGCAAGCATGCCGCAGTTTTTATCCTGTACAAACTCGCTGAAATCGCCAATATTATTTGATATAAGTACTTTCAGCCCGGCAGCTAAATATTCACCAAATTTTACGGGTGAGCTTACCTGGTTGGTAACCGAATCTTCGCGCACCAACAGGCCATAATCGGCTGCACGGAGATAGTTTTGTACATCTTTTTCATTAACCCATTTCTGAATAACCCTGCCGGGGAATTTATCCTGCAATGGTTTTGCCGTTTCCGGGTTGCAGAGCATAAGCAACTTTAATGACGGATTCTGAGTAAAAGCCTTTGTGATAGTCTCTTCCAATACTTTAAACGATTGCCATCCTGCTGAAGAGCCGGAATACGTCAGCACTATATCATTATCGTTTATGCCAAGTTCTTTCCTTGTCGTTGAAACTTTTTCTGCGCTGTAATTTATTTCTAAATCGGAGCTAAGTGTGCAGGGAATAACAACGTGATTCAGGAATTGATAATTGAATCTCGTTTTCCAGTAATCAACCAGCTTTTGCGATACTGCAATTCGAGAATCAGATTCGAGTAAAGCGCGGCTTTCCAGTATGCGCATTTCATTGCTTAGGGCAGGGGAGTGGCTGGCAAGATATTCCTCCCACTCTGCTGTATAGGCACCGCGTGCATCGAAGCAGACTTTAGCGAATTTCATACTGTCGCGGGCAATAAGCGTAGCAAAAACACCACGTGCAATTACATTCTCTTTCCTCAGGAATGGTAACACCATGCGTAAAATTCCGATATTCTTTTTCCAGTTTTCAATCCGTGGATACATGGGCAGCACTATGGAATGCGGGTATTCTTTCTTTATCTTCCTGCGGTTGGCAAAAAATCCCCGGGCCGAAATAAAAGCAACCAGGGTTACCCGTTCATGATAGGTATCTTCCAGGAAACTGCATACATCAATCACCTGGCCCTGGTAAATGCCACCCGGTGCATCGTTGTATGTTAGGTATATCATGGAGTTTGAAGTAATTGTTTTGACTGGGGCCCTTCGCAAAACAACAAATCTATTATACTTAAGCCATATATGAAACCATATTTTTCTTCAAACACTTGTATATACTTCCGGTTATTGTTCCTCTGTTTCTCACATTCCTTTGGGTCGGCAAGGTTGCGGTAATCATCGGCATGCTCATAACTTTTTTCATAGGCTATGGTTGGCGAAAGTTTTATATCCAGTTTAAGCAACTTGTTGATGGTTTCAAACAGTTTCAGGTTCCAGTCGAGTAATAAGTCAGGCTGGTAATCATTGTAGAGCGGTGCCAGTACATGTTCGTAATATTCAAAGTAGGGGGAGCGGCGGTACGATGCCTCAAACGACCTCCAATGTAGGGTTTGCCAGGGAGCAGTGTAATTAATGCGCACCTCTTTCAATGGGGTTTTGTCGCTGCGTTTGTCAATAGGGACAATAAGCTTGAGCGGCCCGTTGGCGCCATAAATAACGCAGCGGTTGTAGTAATGCTGTTTATGAAAGTGAGCGTAAATATCCCATTGCGTTTCGCTATGGTTCAGCATAGCAGAATAGTGCTGCAAAGGGGCAAGGTAAGCTACAGGAAGTACGGCAACAGGGTTCACTTTTTTCTTTTTGCCATGAAGCCTTTTACAGCCCCTAATACTGCGGGTATAAGAGAAACAGCAATAATCAGTATGGTAACCATTTCAAAGTGTGCCTTAACCCACGGCTGCGAGCCAAGCCCGTAACCGGCCCACAGGCAAATGTTTATCCACATCAGGCTGGCCAGCATGCTAAATAAAATGAAGCGCGGGTAACGCATACTGCCCACACCTGCCACAAAAGGAGCGAAGGTGCGTATTATGGGCATAAAGCGTGCCAGCACTATTGTTTTGCCACCATGCTTTTCGTAAAAATTGTGGGTGCGTTCCAGGTATTCTTTATTGATAAAGCGTAACTTCATGTTGAATATTTTAGGCCCGAAGTAGCGCCCGATAAAGTAGTTTGAATTATCGCCCAGGAAAGCGGCAATAAAAAGCAGCAATATAAGCGTAACCGGGTTGAAAAGGTTCAGGCTGCCGCATACGGCACCGGCCGCGAACAGCAAAGAATCGCCGGGCAGGAAAGGAGTAACCACCAGCCCTGTTTCACAAAAAATAATGAGCATAAGTATTACGTATGCCTGCGACTGGTATTGCGATACAAGATTCTGCAGGAAAACCTGCAGGTCGGTGTGGAAGAGTAAATCTATCCAGTGCTTTATAGTTTCCATTAATTGGTTTTTAATGAGGCATAAAAGTAATTATTTATTAATCATGAGGAATAAGGGGTATGGAGTAAGGAATAAGTAAACTAAGAATGAAGAGGCAACATTGATTTCAATGGGGCAAGTGCTGCCTTATATCAATAGGAATCTTTATTAAATCCGCGTCATCAGCGTTCTATTATAATTCAGATACCTAATCCCGCATCTTAATACCTAATACTTAATTCTTAGTACTATATGTATTGTATGTTGAAAATAATTACTATTATTGCAATGTAATTCCCACACAACATAATAGACGCTTAGTTAATTAACGGACAACGATTATAGATTTCAGACGCGCTTTTTTCCCCTTATCTTATTCGAATAATTCCATCAACAAAATAAATTTGTTATGCACGACATCGCTGAATTGAACGGCAAATCATTGGTACAACTTAAAGAGATTGCCAAATCGCTAAAGCTCTCACGTACAGAGGGTTTAAAGAAACAAGAACTGATTGTACGCATACTCGACCACCAGGCTGCCGGAGGCGCAGGTGAAGAGAAAGCGCACGATAAAACAGACCATCATGAAAAGGGCGCGCACCATGAAAAAGTAGGGCACCATCACCCTAAAAAACATGTTGACGAAACAGCTGCGGAAATATCGGCCGAGCCTGAACATGTAACCCCTGTGCAGGAACCTGTAGCGGAAGTTAAGGCTGAGGTTACCCCTGTGGCTGAAACCCAGAAACCCCTCGATTTTGCTTTTACCCCTGAAAATAATGCCCCTCCTCAGCAATACCAGCCACAACAGCAAAGGCAGCAGGAGCCACAATATAACTTCGATAATATTGTAGGTACCGAAGGTGTATTGGAAATTATGCCCGATGGGTATGGTTTTTTACGCTCATCAGATTACAATTACCTGAACTCACCCGATGATATTTACGTTTCCCAATCGCAGATAAAACTGTTTGGGTTAAAAACAGGCGATACAGTAAATGGTTTTGTAAGGCCTCCGAAAGAAGGTGAAAAATTTTTCCCGCTTACACGCATTGAACTTATTAACGGTAAAACCCCCGACGTAGTTCGCGACCGTGTTCCGTTCGACTTCCTTACACCATTGTTCCCGCACGAAAAATTCAACCTGGCAAGCCATCAAAAGGCTTCCTTATCGAGCCGGGTGGTTGATATGTTTACCCCAATTGGTAAAGGGCAAAGGGGATTGATTGTGGCACAGCCCAAGACAGGTAAAACGGTATTGCTGAAAGAAATTGCCAACGCCATTGCCGAGAATCATCCGGAAGCATACCTTATTATACTGCTTATTGATGAGCGCCCTGAAGAGGTTACCGATATGGCCCGCAGCGTTAAAGCTGAGGTTATTGCATCGACCTTCGATGAGCCTGCAGACCGCCACGTGAAGATTGCCAACATTGTGCTTGAAAAAGCAAAACGTTTGGTGGAATGCGGACACGATGTGGTAATATTGTTAGATTCTATTACCCGCCTTGCACGTGCATACAACACGGTATCGCCTGCATCGGGTAAGGTATTATCGGGTGGTGTGGAAGCAAACGCTCTACAGAAACCAAAACGTTTCTTCGGCGCAGCGCGTAAAATTGAAGATGGTGGTTCGCTTACCATTTTGGCTACCGCCCTTATCGATACCGGTTCGAAAATGGACGAAGTTATTTTTGAAGAGTTTAAAGGAACAGGTAATATGGAATTGCAGCTCGACCGTAAACTGGCTAACAAGCGTATTTACCCTGCTATCGACATTGTGGCATCGAGCACACGCCGCGACGACCTGCTGCTTGATAAGGATACCCTGCAACGTATTTGGATATTGCGTAACCACTTAACTGATATGACTCCTATTGAAGCCATGGAGTTTTTAAAGGCTAAGCTAACACGCACCAAGACAAACGATGAGTTCCTTATTTCGATGAATGACTAAGTTCATTTAAGATTTAAGAAGTAAGATTTCAGATTTAAAATGAGCCTCGGCAGAAATGTCGGGGCTTTTTTGTTTTGTAGCCGAAAAAATAGTATCTTAGAGTAACTATTTCAGCAGGGTTTATGAAACTCCCACTCATAATCGTATTATTATTTAGTTCTCTTGTTTCTTTTGGGCAGCAACCTGAATACCCCGATAGCGGGTTTACCAATAAGACGGAGGCAAAGAATAAAACCAGACACGGATTAAAGCAGGGTAAGTGGTGTGAATATGAAGTTGGGATGGGATTGGGATTTGACTTTCGCATAATCCATGATACAGAATACTACAGCCTCACTATTTATAAAGACGATAAACCTCGGGGGATTGTAAGGATGTATTACCCAAGTGGAGTGTATATGGGAATGCGCCACTATACTTATGATAACAGAACATTTATTGAAAAGGATTATTATGAAGACGGGCGATTACAAAAGGAAGGCCCTTATATAGATGGAGTGGAAAACGGAATAATTAAGGAATATTATGAATAAGATAGTATATATACAGAGCACCCTTATGTAATGGGTGTATTGAATGGAGTGGAGAAATCATATTATAAAAGCGGGAAATTAGAGGCCGAAACACCTTATGATAGCGGGAAAATTAACGGAGTAGAAAAATTTTATAGTGAGAATGGTAAGTTATACGAAGTAAGGCCTTATGTAAATGATAAACTAAATGGGGTTGTTATGAGTTATGATGAAAATGGAAAATCAGACACTGTAATGTCGTATGTCGATGGCAAAGAGAATGGTATAGATAGGGCTTATTATAAAAATGGTAACCTGAAATGGGAATACCATTATGTAAACGGAGAAAGAAGCGGGGCCGAGAAATTATATTACGAAGATGGGAAAATACACTGGATAGGTGGTACAGAATATGATGAGTTTGGCAACGTGGTAACCGATGATACATTAATGTATATGCGCGCAAAAAATCAATATGTAAATGGTAAAAAGGAAGGAAAGTGGGAGGAATATTTTGATACTAATAATGTAGCCGTAACCAATAAAGATGCTCCCTATATCCGTTATACTCTCTATAAGGCCGATACGCCAGTGGGGTTTGTGAGGCAATATTACAACGATGCATCTTATATGCAAAAGGAAATACACTTTACAAATGGTGTTCAAGATGGAATGGAAAAAACGTATTACAAAGATGGTGAGCTGAAAAGCGAAACAATTTATACGAATGGTGTAAGGGGCGCAACAAAAAACTATGACGAAAACGGGAATGAAATAAAGCAATAGCATTTGAATTTACAAGATGGAGATAAGATTTCTTAAAGAAGGTGCCCCTGATTGTCCAATATTACAGATATACGGGGACAAGGCGGTGGAGTATGATTTGCTGATTAATGAAATTGGTCAACTTGTTTCCGGGGAAAAAGATAAACTGAATGTTACCAACTTAGAGAATTTCATTAGCCACTCTAATATAAAAGTAGTTTTTACTGTTTCAGAAACAGACATTGGCGTTGTAACAAATGATGAGATGGACTTTAACTGTTATTTAAGTAAAAATACATGGAGTGGGGTAATTCGAAAACTTACTGTTTTGAAACCACCAAGTCATGGTTACGGCTGGCTAGATGAGACTGCGGATATATCATTACTTATTTCAAAAGGTCTATCATGGTAGATAAAATAATAGCATGAGGGTAATTGTCATGGCTAAAGCCAAAGGTTAGGTTATTTTTTGTAACCCCAGACTTTCCCCAAGGGATGCCTTCGCAAAGTCTGGGCTTAATAAAGCAACAGGTTATGGGCTTTAGCCCTGAAGTACGCCCATTAAAAATGGGGGGTGTTAATAAAATATTCACTTTTTTGTTTACTAATATTAAACAAAATATGTAAATTGCATTATGGAGCAGAATTAATCTGCTTTATGAAAGATTGATAATATTAAACCCACTTTAAAATGAGTTACGAAAAGCATGAAAACGACAGTATTTATTGATAATATCAATAGTTATTGCTGGTTTTCAGCTGCTTGCAAATTCAATATCAATGGAGTTTTATTGATAATTCTATTGATTATGCATTGTTATTTCATTGATACATCATTGTTTTTTATGCCATCTCAACAACCCTATACATTCAGTGTTTCTATGTTAAAATACTAAACCTTTATCTCAACCTGAACCTAAGGACTACCAACGTATGACTAACGACTAATAGATAAAATTTCGTAATTTCACCCCTCATTATGGATAAAGCAATCAGAGATAAATATGAGCCAATTATAGGGCTCGAGGTGCATATACAGTTACTGACTAAGAGCAAGGCCTATTGCAGCGATTCAACAGAGTTTGGTGCATTGCCCAATTCTCAGGTTAGCCCAATATCGTTGGGGCATCCCGGCACTTTGCCCATGGTGAATAAAAGCGTTATAGAGTTTGCCATTCGGTTGGGGTTAGCCTGCAAATGCGATATCCGCCGCGAAAACCAGTACGCCCGCAAAAACTATTTCTATGCCGATTTGCCAAAAGGCTACCAGATTACACAGCACCTGACTCCTATATGTACCGGTGGATATATTGCTATCAACACCCCCAATGGTAAGAAGCAAATAGAGCTTACCCGCATACACATGGAGGAAGATACAGGCAAAAGTATGCACGACCAGGATGCTTACGATACCCTTATTGACCTTAACCGTGCGGGCGTTCCATTGCTTGAAATTGTTACCGAGCCTGTTATTGCCAATGCCGACGAGGCCTACCAATACCTTACCGAACTGCGCCGCCTTGTTCGTTACCTCGATATATGCGATGGCAATATGGAAGAAGGCAGCCTTCGCTGCGATGCCAACGTATCGGTGCGCTTGAAAGGTGCACCTAAGTTTGGTACTAAGTTAGAGGTGAAGAATATGAACTCTATCCGCAATGTGCAATCGGCTATAGAGCATGAAATAGAAAGGCAGATAGAGGTTATAGAGAATGGTGGCAGCCTGGTGCAGGAAACAAGGAGTTTCGATGCTACAAAAGGAACTACTTTCAGTATGCGTACCAAAGAATCCGCTGACGATTACCGTTATTTCCCTGAGCCGGACCTTAACCCAATAATAGTTACCGAAGAAGATAAGGCAAGGGTGAAAGAAACATTGCCTCCTTTGCCTGATGAGCTGTTGGAGAAATATACCGGCAAATTTGGCCTGAGTAATTACGATGCTTCGGTGATAGTCGACAATAAAGAGATTGCCTTATACTTTGAGGAACTGACTACCAAAACCAGCAACTATAAAGCAGCAGCCAACTGGATGATGGGCGATATAAAGTCGTACCTGAATGAAAATGCCATTACTATTACCAACTTCCCATTACCCGCTCCTAAAATAGCTGAGATAATAGCCCTAATAGAAAGCGGTAAGGTAAGCTATACCCTTGCCTCGCAGCAAATAATGCCTGCAATGGTTAAGAACCCGAATAAAACGGCCTTGCAGATAGCTGAAGAGAATAACCTTATACAGGAAAGTGACAGCAGTGTGTTGGAGCAATTTGTGGCAGAGGCAATTGCCAA
>JABDGY010000055.1 GCA_013285805.1 Bacteroidota bacterium
GTATCAATCATAAGTTCGCGCTGGCCTATTTGCACCATGGCATCGCCTATAGAGGCATCGCCATGCGGATGGTACTTCATAGTGTTACCAATAACATTGGCAACCTTATTATAACGGCCATCCTCCAGTTCCATCATAGAATGAAGGATACGCCTCTGAACCGGCTTTAACCCATCTTCCATTGCGGGTACGGCACGTTCCAGTATTACATAAGAGGCGTAGTCGAGAAACCAATTCTGGTATAGCTGCGGCAGGTGGGTTACCCTTGCGGTATCCTCATTGCCGGAAGAATCATTCTCCCCTCCTGTATTAGAATCGTTCACAGGCTCTTCCTCGTCATTTCTGCGTTTATCGTCCATACTAACGGTTGTGTCTGAAGTGGCGCAAAAATAACCTTTTGCACTGTTTATGTATTAAACAGGATTAACAAGATTTAAACACCTATGGGGAACTTACCAACAATAAAAAAGCCCCCCGAAAACTCGGGGGGCTTTTTTTAAAGCTTTACGCTTATATTATTGGGTAACAACCATTCTCTTGGTTACTTGTACACCATTTACATTGAATGTATACATGTATACACCAGGAGTAAATTGGTTAGTATTAAGGATAACATAATGTTGACCAGGAGCTACTTCGCTCATGCTGTTTTCCATTATTTTCCTGCCGGTCATGTCATATACTGAGAATACAACATCAGATGATTTGGTGATGCTGTAGCTGATTTCAGTTGTACCGTTAGCTGGGTTAGGATAGTTCTGACCAACTGATAAGCCATTGGCTTCAATATTCTGTACTGCAGTGGGGCTATATGAAACAGAAGGGTAAATACCTATATCCTGAACTGCCCAGAAATTGGTATCGCCTGTGCAGGTAGGATAAATAAGAGCCCAAGGCAATGGTGAAGAATAGTATCCGCCGCCATTTGAACAATAACCAGCGTATGTACCGGTGGTAAGCGGCCATGTCTGTGATACGTTTGTACCATGTTGGCCAGCAGCATTCTGATAATATAAACCTGTAGCAAAGCTGTTCACATTCTTAACAGCGCCATCAGCAACACCCATGGTAGTAGGCTCCGGGTTATATTCACCGCCTGCAGCAGAACATGCTGTGCCACCTTGTGAATAGTAGGATACTGCAATGGTATCTAATTTAGAACCACCCGAAGTCATACTGATAGCAAAGTTATATCCTTTACGTGCGGTAGAAGGAATATTGGTAGATTCAACAACTTGTAAGAACTGTGTTGAATCTAAAGTATTATCAGCAAAGAAGCCTGGAGCTACAACAACTGTATCAACACCGTATAACCCACTAGGAGTGGCATTGATGAAACCGCTTGCATTAACACCATAAATCATGAAGAATATAGTGTCATTCAAACCTGAAGTATTGTGATACTGAATTTCCGCATTAATTGTATCAAGTGTTAAGGTACCTGGAAAAACCGGGGTATCAAAACTACCACCCCCGTTGTATATATCCCATATTGTATCAAATGTAACAAAAGCAGAGTTCGAGCTAAGGTTATAGTAACTATTTGTATCCTTAATGGTATACGCTCTGTTTACATTAAGTACAGGTAACCAATGGTAAAATGTACCACCCGTTAAAGTTTGATCACCTGCAAGGTAATCAATAAGTGCATTATTTGCACCGCTAGTTACCTTTTTGGTACCATGGTTAACGGTAACTGCTTTTGCATGGGCAAACTTACCTTTAACTACTGATTTAATTGTAGGCTTTCCCTTCATAGAAGCCGGGGTTTGGGCAAATGCGCCGACAGTCAGAAATGACAATCCAGCTACTGCAAGAATTTGGTAAAACTTTTTCATTGTTTTTGTAATTAGTATTTGTATTTAGTGCGACTAAAGTAGGCATAATTTAAATATCACATAACCTTTTTTGCCTCTTTTTTGTTAACACAATGCAAATTTACGGCTAAAATTGGGGTATTCCCCACTTTCCCTGTACCTTCATTACCTGCTCAATTATATCCCTCACACACCCTTTACCACCCTCTTTATCAGATACATAAAGGCATATTTCCTTAATTTCAGGTACGGCATCTTTTGGGCATACAGGTACGCCCACCTTGCTCATCACCTCATAATCTATCAAATCGTCGCCCATATAAAGCACTTCCTCCAGTTTTATGTCATACATGGCGACAAATTCCTTCAACGCTTCAAATTTGTCCTCCGTTTTCAGGTAAACATCAGATATACCTAACCTGTTCAGCCTCTGCTTTACCGCCATTGAACTGCCCCCTGTTATAATGCACATACGGAAACCGCTTTTTGCCGCCAGTTTCATAATTATACCATCCTTTATATTCATGGTACGCACCAGTTCCCCATCGGGCATAAGAATAAGCGTGCCGTCGGTAAGTACGCCATCCACATCAAACACCAGGGCTTTTACACCATTCAGAAGTTCTTTATAATTCTTTTGCTGCATAATACTGTTGTATGCTTTTAGTTATTGCCTTGTACAAAGAAAGTTGTTGCGGGCTTTGCTTTAACAATTCCATATGTTTTTTTAATGTTTTCAAATCATTCCTTACAGCCGGCCCGGTCTGATTTAAAGAAGGCTTTTGCTTTTTCAGTTTTGCTTCTGTCTCCTCTATCAATGGTAACAAAATATCGAATTTCACCCCGCTTTTTTCTGCTATGTCATTCGCCACAGCATACATGTGGTTAGTAAAATTATTTGCAAAAACAGCAGCCAGGTGCAACTCTGCCCGCTGTGCTGAATTTATATAATATGCTTTGCCTTTTAATTCCTTCACTAAAGTTGTCAATTCATTTTTTACCACTGCGCTTGAACCCTCAATACAAAATGGTACTCCTGCTTTAAGCCCGGCATTCCCCGAGAATGTTTGCAGCGGATATAATACACCTATCTTATCTGATATCTTTTTCAGCACATTCATTTCAACACTTCCTGAAGTATGCACAACTATTTTACCCTTCAACCTAAGGCCCGATGCTACTTTTTCAATGGCATCATCTTTTACTGCAATAATATAAATATCTCCTTCGGTTGATATTTTTTTTAAATCGGTAGTGTACTCACATTTCAATGCGGTTGCGAGTTTTTTTGCTTTTGCACTGCTCCGGCTATAAACCTGTACTATTTCTCTTTTACTTGTAAAAGCCTTACCTAATGCAGTGGCTACATTGCCTGCACCTATAAGTACAATCTTTCGGGTCGATGCTTTCATTAAGCTGGTTGCGCTTCTTTTTTAGCTTCTCGGTTTTTAATAATGCGCTGCCGAATAGCAAGTGTAGTGCCTATAACCATTATAACGCATCCAAGCCACAACACTATTATATAGTGGAACACGGTGGCTTTCATTACTACAAAATCCCGGGCAGTATTCTTCGATTCGGAAATGGCAATATCTACCTTATGCGTTTCAGGGTCTATTTTAGGGAAAGTGAATTTTAAACCAAGTTGTGGCAAGTCGGCATCAATAGTTTGCACCATATTATTTGAAATAATATAAATCGGTTCGGCGGTATACACTTTATTATTTATGTCTGTTACCTTTAACATTGCCCCTACTCCAATATCGCCCTGCTTCAAATGGTATTTCGCAGTATCAGGATGTGTATCTAATCCTGTCAGCACTATTATGCCGTTCGATGAGAACATAGTATCGCCAACACTTATGGTTTGCGTTTTAGGCTGAGTAAAATTAGTGTTAGGGTTTATAGCTTTTGAGTCTGAAAGGTCGGCGAAAGTAATTTGAGTATAAATATCGCGCGACAGAAAATGTTTTGTCGACGGTTCCGCAACATTGCCCATTTGCGGATTAAGCTGTATCAGCGGATGCAATGTAAATAACTGTGAGTATTTATGCGTTTGTGAATCTTTTGCCATGTACTCGATGCTATACAAAATGTCTTTACCTTTTTGCTCCTTACCGGTATAGGTTACAAAATAGTCGCCCATGCGCAATGTATCGCCCTGTGTAAGTAAAATATTTGTGGCATCGGAATAATTTTTACCCATCGACTCCACACTTTTCTTTGAAGTATTTACCGATATTATTTCTTCTTTCGAAGTAGATATAAGTGCGCCCATAAGTATAAGTCCAAACCCTGTATGGGCCAGTGGTGCACCCGCCTTCCAGAAATTTGCTTTTTTGTTTTTAACCCAGTAATAAAAATTGGCGCATACAGCAAACCAACTCATGCCAAGCAGAATAATATAAAACCAATTCGTCTCTTTCAGAAAATAAGCGCTGGCTACACTGAAAATAAGTGACACTACAAATGGCAAGCGAATTTGCTTCCATAATTGCTTCATGTCGGTATCCTTGAACTTGAAGTACAAACCAAAACTGAGAATGAGCAATATTAAAATTGCAAACGGAATCTGCCACTTATTATAAAAACCAATCTTATCAACCGGTGGAGCCTGATTATGTATCTTTTCAAGAAAATCTCCGAACAATGGCTGTATCCTGTGAAGCCATCCTGCTATTTTACTTGTAACCGGTATTGATGTACTGATAATAATCTGCGCACACGACATGAGCAACACCAACGATCCCAACAGCATCCAGAACTCGCGAGACCATAAAGCTTCTTCCTGTTTATCGCGGGGAATACGCTTCCAATTTATAACTACAAGAACTATGGAAAGCAAAATGAAAAAGACCAGGTAGAGAAGTAACTGTCCCGACATTCCCAAATCGGTAAATGCATGCACGGAAGTATTTCCAAGTATGCCACTGCGCGTTAAGAATGTAGAATAAAGTACAAGTATGTAAGTAATCATTGGGAACAAAAATGTCGATAGCGCCGAGTTCTTTCTGGACTTGTAGACAATAAGCATATGGCCTGTTCCTACAAATGTCAGCCAGGGTATAAGCGATGCATTCTCAACCGGGTCCCACGCCCAGAATCCGCCAAAGCTTAAAGACTCATAAGCCCAGGCGCCACCCATTAATATACCTGTTCCCAAAATCATTATTCCGAAGAATGTCCAGGGCAAAGCCTCAACCTGCCAATCGCCATATTTCTTTTTCCACAACCCTGCAATAGCATAGGCAAACGGAACTATGGTGGAAGCAAAACCAAGGAACAGTGTGGGAGGGTGAATTGTCATCCAGTAATTCTGTAACAACGGATTTAATCCCTGAGCCGTAGGCGCCAGTTTAGAAGCATAATCGGGCATGCTTACAAAGGGTGAACCCGCAAAGCCAGGTATATCGCGCAACAGCATAAACGGATTGCTACCTATGGTGATTCCTTTAAAATGAAAACCTAATAGCATTGATGCTAAAAATGCCTGTGCCAACGCAATGGTCATCATTACAGGTGATTGCCATTTGCCTGAAGTGCGTATTAATACATTCCCCAATACCACCTGCCAGAAGGTCCATAACAGGAAACTGCCTTCCTGCCCGCCCCAGAAACAGGCAAGGGTATATCGTCTCGGCATTGCATCGTTGGAATATTCCCAAACATAATGATACTGATAGAGATGCTTGAATATCATGCAGAAGAGGGTGGTCATAATACCTATAACCGCAACCGAATGAATCCGGAAATATATTTTACCCATCTTTTTCCAGTTATCACCTTCCAGCTCATTGCCGCTGGCTGAAATAACATAACAGATGAATGAAAATATGGCAGCTACAAATGACAGGAAAACAAAACTATTACCGGCATACTGCCAGCCGATTTGTTCTCCAATGTATTGTACTCCGTTCACTTTTGAAATAAAAGTTACATGGAACTTTGCTTAACCGTAGAAATGCTATCGGCAGTATATTTTGAAGGGCACTTCATAAGTACATCAGCAGCGTC
Source organism: Bacteroidota bacterium (assembly GCA_013285805.1). Classification (GTDB taxonomy): domain Bacteria; phylum Bacteroidota; class Bacteroidia; order JABEUT01; family JABEUT01; genus JABEUT01. The sequence goes on from JABDGY010000055.1 coordinate 5,832, forward strand.
GAATCCATCGGTGCCTTGTGCTGTACCTATTACCACCAGTTGGTCCGACTTTTCAAAATCATCAGGCTTGGGCCTGTTCAGGTTCACTTTGCGCTCTGAACCGTCTTTATCTATCATATAAAAGGTGAACAGGTTGGCGTTCACATGCGGGTCGTATGAAAATGGTTTGCTCCTGTCAAGCTTGCCTACCACGTGATAGGTATGATTGGGGCTACCTGTAGCTTCCTTAAAAGAAGCATAGGTACTGTTATTCGACAATGATGTAAGTATTACGCCAAATGCAATAGCAATAACCAATATCGCAATTATGTGTGTCTTTTTCATTACTTCTTTCCTTCGTTTATTTCCTTTTCAATCTTCGATACTTTCCTATCTATCTTTATTAAATATGCCAACAAGCCAAATAATATTATTAATACCACGGCAACTACCACATATATCTTACCTGAACTTCTTAAGCCATCAGCCATTTCAACATTAGTCGCAACAGCATCCTGTGCAAACAAACTTCCTGAGCAAAGTACCATTAAAAGCAGTGCAAAGTTCCTGATAATTCTCATACTTAGTTATGATTATTGCGTTTTATTCTTTCAAGCCTTATATTTATAGATGCTATCCATGCGGAAAGCAATACCCAGCCTATTACAGCAGGGTAAAATACTATCCGCATGTGGTAATCAAGTGCATACGCATTAAAACCCGGGTTACCACCATTGCCGGGATGCAGTGAGTCAACCCCGCTCAGGCGCGGATATATCATAACAAACACCAGCATCATTACATAGGCAAAAACATTGTAAACAGCTGAAATACGGGCTTTTTTCTGCTCATCGTCAATAGAACTGCGCAGCACTACATAGGCGAAATAACTTAGTACCGTTATAGCAGCGCCATTAAGTTTGGGGTCGTTTATCCACCATGCACCCCATGTGTATTTAGCCCATAAGGATCCTGTAATAAGGCCGAGTAGCGCAAAAATTATCCCTGTATTAACCCCTTCCGATGCTATAATATCGCTATCTTCTTCAGGTTTCATAAGGTATTTTATGCTATAGACCAATGAAACAGTGAAAATAAACATCATGGAAAACCACATACATACATGGAAGTACAGGTTACGGATGGTTTCGTGTAAAATAGGAAGATGAGGCACTTCAACAAGGAAGCCCGCAATAACCGTATACATTAAAAAAATAACGCATAAAACTTTCCACCACGAAGCATTCAATAGTTTCATAAAGTTCTTAAAGTTTATAAAGTTTGTAAAGCGCTTTATTCATTGAACTTTTAACTTTCAACCTTACAAACTTTCAACTTATTTTTAGTCGCGCCAAAGATATGGAAATAATAGATAGCAGAGGGCTGCAATTATGGCATCGAGAGCAAATAAAGCGGCAAGGCTACCCACGTAATTATCGCCCCCCGCCTGCATGCTTATTGATGAAACATGCTGTGCAGTTATTAGCAACGGAACAAGCAATGGAAAACTGATTACAGCCATAAGTGTAAAGCCCCCTCCACCCTTACCCGATATGGCAAACGCCATTGTAAGTAAAGATGAAATGCCCCATACGGCAAGTAACATGGAAGCCATAAATAAAACAATATTACCCACAGGATTACCGGCAAAAAAACTATATCCTATGTAAGCCGCTATACTAACCAATAACATGAAAATACCATTATATAAGAGCCTTGCCATAATAAATTTACGTGGTGAAACAAGGGTATATATGTATAACATTTCGCCCTCCCTGCCTGCAAAACTGCCCGATGCCGCGAACATTGAAATAAAGATGATAAGTATCCAGAAAAGGGCATTCCAGGTAACCGGGTCAAGGTCGTGCTGGAAGGCCAGGTAAGTAATGTAAACCGTACTGGCTATATAAAGCAAAATAGCAAGCCACGAACGCCTGCTTCTGAGCTCGTGCCGCATTTCGCGCTGCATTATGGCAAATACACTATTCAAGTACCAAAGGATATTTAAAAGTAAAAGTAGTGCCTTTATTAAGTTCGCTGGTAAAATCAATATGTCCGCCCATAAGGTCGGCGTAACGCCTTACAATATTAAGCCCCAGCCCGGTACCCTTTATATTGGTAGCGTTCTTGGCCCTGAAAAACCTGTCGAACATATAGGGCTTATCTTCGTCGGGTATGCCAATTCCATAATCTTTCACTGAAACATAAAAATATCCGTCCTCAGTCTTAGTTGATAGTTCAATCCTGCTGTTTTCAGGAGAGTACTTTATGGCATTATTTATCAGGTTAATTAAAATATTGCGCAATAGGTTACCATCAACAAATACTTCAGTTAAACCGCTTTTAGCATATTCTATAGTTTGTCCTTCTTTAGCCACCACCTGCATTTCTTCTATCACTTCTTTAGCAAGCTGCTCTATATCGGTAAGCGCAGGATAGCTGTGCACCTGCCCTGCATCAAGCTTATCAAGCGAAAGGAAATCATTTAATATGTTGGTCAGGTTTTTTACCGATGAACGAATACGGTTAATATGCCTTTCGCGGTCATCTTTATGTGTGGGTTCATTATATTTTTCAACCAGGGCAACCGAAGACAGAATAGTACTGAGGGGAGTACGGAATTCATGCGAAGCCATGGACACGAAGCGGGCTTTCAGCTCATTTAATTCCACTTCCTTTTCAAGTGCCCTGGTAAGCTCTTTTTGCTTCAACAACTCTGTCATGTCCAATATAAAGCTAACAACAAACATACCGTCGGCCGTGTGAAAACTGCTTAAGCTTATTTCAACCGGGAATTCACTACCATCCTTTCGTTTGCCGAACAATTGCCCACCGGTACCCATATACCGCGCACGCGGGCTTTTATAATAACCAGCACGATGGTGAATATGTTCTTTGCTAAATCTTTCAGGGACAAGCATCTCCACCGTATTACCTATAAGCTCATTCCTTGAAAAACCAAATTGCTTTTCCGCTTCGGGGTTCACCATTACAATTTTGCCCGCCGAATTTGTAATAATAATACCCTCGGTAGCGTAAAGAAAAAGAGCATTCATTCGCTGGTTACTCAGCTTTTCAACTTCGCGGCTCTTTTTAAACTTAACAATAAGGAAAGCGGCTATCCATATACTTGCCAATGCTGAAACGCGGTTATATACCAGGTTATAAAACTTGTCGGGTGTAACGGTTTGCAGGGAGTAATAAAAACCAATTGCAGTTAAGACAGATGCGGCCAACGCAACTATAAATGTTGAACTTTGGGCAGATATAAGCATAGTCATTAGCAAAACTGCTAATGACAAAAACTCGGCTACAACATTAAGGCTGGTTAATTGCTGGAATATTACTATGCCGATTATAAGAACAATGCAGGCAAGCCAATACCCTAAATCCTTCTTTTTTTGCATAAGGCAAAGATACTTAGAGAATCTTAACAAAGTACACAAACAAAAAGGGGAGCTATTGCTCCCCTTTCTATTATTTAAACATTCGAACACTATTCTATAACCACCTTACAGTTTTGCACGCTGTTATTAGTTCTAACGGTAATAAAATAAACTCCTTTTCCGTATTGACTCATGTCAAAATGCTCTGTTACTTTACCGGTAAGCTTTCCATAATTTTCTTCTTCAATTAACTGACCCAATGTGTTCATTATTTTAACATTCACATCCTGCTGGTTGCTCAAATCCAGGTTAAGGTTGAACTTTCCCCTGTTCGGGTTAGGAGACACTTCAATATTATTTACGGCCGCTAAACCTTGCAGACTCGTAGGCTCAACAAATGTGATATTCCCGCTATTCGATTTCGACGAATTATAATTGATTGTTTCAGTAGAATGACTACGTGATTCCAATGGTAAACATCCTGCAGAAGTATTTATACCCATATGGTAATACCAGTTAGTAGTAATTGGCGGGAAGTCGGTATAGGTAAATATTCCGCTATTGGTAACATAATCAATACTATCCTTTGCTATCCCTGCCACGCTATCCCTGTATACAATGTAATAACTGAAACTTAAACCCTGGAAGTTATCCCATATAAGGTTCACTGAATTGCCCGATCCGGGGCTAATAGTAAGGTGCATGGTTTTAAATGGCGTACTTAATGACGATTCATTACCACATGAATCTACCTGCGATATTTCATACCTCCAGCTTCTCTTCCGCGCATCCGAAAGTGTATCAACGTAAGTATTCGTTCCTGCCGCACTGCCTATCTTATTAAATACTCCCGGGCTGGTAGTTTCTTTATATATATTATAACTGGCAACCTTAGGCACATACGTTGCATCCCATAACAGGTTATTAAAGTTTGTAGCCGGGTCAACCGTCACCATACATATTGATATAGTTGGCGGAGGCGTTACAGCCACTGAAGCATTCGCAGTACCTGCGCAACCTGCATTATCGGTAACCGTTAAGGCATAATTACCTGCGGAAAGATTACTGATACTGCTTGTTGTAGCACCTGTGCTCCACGAATAGGTATATGGCGGCGTACCGGCGCTTGCATTGGCTGTTACCATTCCTGATGACAAACCCGTAGCACAACTCACATTTACAACAGAATCTATGGTTACTACGGGGCCCGATGCATTGCTTACCGATTCCTGTGTATAATAAGAACATCCATTATTATCAATTACAGTCACACTATATGTTCCTGCCGTTAAATTATTTATACTGCTTGTAGTAGCCCCGGTATTCCAGGAATAGGTATAAGAGCTCGTTCCTCCTGTTACATTTAGGACCACTCCGCCATCGCTGTTTCCGCAACTGGCTTGCGTTATATTTGGAGTTACAATAATTTGGCCGGGCTCGGTTATGATTACGGTTCGCACTGCAATGCAGGTATCGAAATCAAAAACTGTAAGCTGGTATGGCCCTGCCCGCAACCCGCTTATATTAGCAGTAGTTGCAGAATTTGACCACGAATACCTGTATGGGGTGCTCCGCCGCTTACAGTAACTGATATAGAACCATTCGATGCTCCGTAACAGGAAATAGGTGTTACAGAATTCACCGTTATAGTGGGGCCGCTTCCGTCGCTTATAGTTACCGCTTCAAAGTTTGAACAGCCGTTTTTATCCGTAACCGTTACTATATAAGTTCCTGCGGCAAGGTTACTGTCCAAAGCAACTGTATCGCCA
>JABDGY010000056.1 GCA_013285805.1 Bacteroidota bacterium
TAATACATGGACAAAGGTTTCAAACAATCCTGTTTCAAGGCGACTGGCGAATGTTTTTGTAATTAACGACACTGCTTATGTGGGCCGAGGTGAAGTTGGTGGCTCTACAGTACTAAACGATTTGTGGATGTATGATGCAGTAAAAGACACATGGGTTGCAAAGGCCAGTTACCCTCCGGGTGGAGGGTATTCGGCTATAGGCTTCTCCATTGGCAATAACGGATATCTTGGAATAGGTACTATTGGTACTTCCGATTCTTCATTATTTTGGGAATATACCCCGGGAATAAATGATACTGCAACAGGAATAGCCATGTTACAAGGCAATAATTCATTGGTGGAACTTTTCCCTAATCCTAATAATGGTACTTTCCGTTTTACCTATAGCGGGTTGGCAAATAAGTGCATATTAAAAATAACTGATGTACTGGGTAATGTTATTGATACTAGGACCCTTAATAATACCGCAGGTGAACTTGAAGTGAATGAGAATTCAATTAGTAATGGAATTTATTTCTACCAGCTTACAAATTCGGGAAAATCTATTTCAACAGGTAAACTGGTTATAGTAAAATAACGCTTACTGCTTCTTCCACTTACTGTCGTACAACAGTTTTGCAATTTTTGCAATTACAAGGTCGCGTATAGAGTCATTTGCTGCCCTTGAATCAGAAACAAATGCAGCAAGAATAATATGCTTTCCATTAGGTAATGTAATTATTCCAACATCGTTGGTGGCAGGTGTAACACCATCGGTATATGTTCCTGAGCTACCCGATTTGTGAGCTACTGTTGTTCCTTCAGGTAAAAGGCCTTTTATTCGTTTTGGTGAAGTCGTGGTTTCCGTCATTATTTTATACAACAATGCAGTACTTTCTTTGGAAAGATATTTTCCCTGGTAAAAATTGCAAAGCAGGTTCACCATCTGCCATGGCTCGCACCAGTTATTATATTGCACATCCCGTGCCTTGTGCATATCTGCCTCATTGGCTACAATCCGTATACCATTCGCGCCCAGGCCGTGCAAATAATTATTTATGTATTGAGGCCCACCCAAAAGTTTTATCAATGCATCGCATGCAACATTATCACTTTGGGAAACCATATAGCTTAATAATTCCTTTACACTTACATCCACATTCCCATTTGGATACTTGTCGCGTAACGGGCTGTATGTTTCAGGAATCATATCCTCCTTACTAAAATGTATCGTCTTATCCAATGAAAGCTTGCCGCTATCTACTTTATTCAGGATTGCCATCGCAATCGGAAACTTAAACACACTCTGCATAGGCAAGTGTAGCTTACCATTATACGTAAGTGTATCTCCACTTTCAATATTCATAATAGCAATACCTACCTTGCCTTTAGCGGCATCGGAAATCTGTTCAATCTTAATCCGTAATGAATCGGTTTGGGCGCTTATGTAATTACAGAAAATTGCGGCAATCGCAACCAGGTATATTCTCTTCATCGTCCTAATCCAATGCTATTTGCAATGCTTCTCTGAAGGCCTTAATGGTAATATCTATATCCTTATCAGTATGCGCAGCCGATATAAAGCCAACCTCGTAACCCGAAGGGCCTAGATAAACTTTTCTTTCCAATAAAGCCGCATGAAGCTTTTTGAACTTCTCCATACTCCCGGCATCAATCTGCGATGACTGGGTTATTTCCTTCCTGTGTGTAAATGCGGGCCAGAAAATAGAACCTATGCTGAATATACGGAACGATTCATCGGAAAGTTCTGCGGCCATAATACCATCGACAAGCCTTTTTGTTTTTGCTTCAAGGTCCTTATAAAAATCTTTTTTCAGGCACTCGGTAAGTTGTGCTATGCCCGCCGACATGGCTACAGGATTACCTGAAAGTGTTCCTGCCTGGTACACATTACCATCAGGAGAAATAAGTTTCATTATTTCATTTCGCGCAGCATAGGCACCAACAGGCATACCTCCACCTATTATTTTACCATAGGTAACAATATCGGGTTGAACGTTATAGTACCCGGCTGCACCTGTAAAACCAAGCCTGAAACCTGAGATAACCTCATCGAAAATGAGCAAACTGCCTTTCGCTGCACATATATCGCTAAGGAATTCAAGAAAAGCCCGCTTCTGCAGAAGCAATCCGTTATTGGCCGGAACAGGTTCAATAATAATGCAGGCAATATCATTTTTATAATCCTCAAATGCAGCCTTCACCGCTTTCTTATCATTCAATGGCAATACGATAGTTTCCCTGGCAAATGCTTCAGGAATACCGGCGGAAGAAGAAACCCCGAAAGTTACCAGGCCCGAACCTGCTTTCACTAATAATGAATCGGAATGGCCATGGTAGCAACCATCAAACTTTATTATTTTGTTCCGTTTGGTATAACCCCTTGCCAACCTTATAGCCGACATTACCGCTTCTGTGCCTGAGCTTACAAAACGCATTTTATCTATATGCGGGTTATTCTTCAGAATAAGCTCAGCCAGTTCATTCTCTAGTCGTGTGGGCGCACCAAACGACATACCGTTATCAATTGTCTTTTTTACTTTGTTAATTATGGCCGGATGGCAATGGCCTAAAATCAACGGACCCCATGAACAGCAGTAGTCAATATATTCGTTTCCATCGGCATCCCAAATACGCGAACCTTTACCCTGCTCAATAAACAAGGGCGTTCCACCAACCGATTTAAACGCCCTAACAGGAGAATTTACCCCGCCCGGAAAATAGGTTTTTGCCTTTTCAAATAGTTTAGCCGATTGTTCTCTCTTCAACCCTTTTGCCATACATTTAATTAATTACATTTACTGAATCAAAAATACAATAATATGACGACACTAAAGCATATAACCAAACTCGCTGAAAACGATAATACAATACTTATAGGTACTGCCAAAACCGATTTTTCGAAATACGGATTATCGGCTGATGAAGCTGCATTTGTAAAAAAACAAATTGCGGCAGAGGAAAAGATTATTCCTGTTAACCAATATAAACGCCGCCTGGTTATTTATATAGCTGAAACAAAAAAGCATGCCTATCAAACCCTTGAGGCATATCGCAAAACAGGAAATAAACTCTGTGGTATGGTTAATGGAGCTAAATTAGAAAGCGTTACTATAGTCGACCTTATTGGCAACCAGGAAAACACCCTTGCGCTTGCAGAAGGAATGGCACTGGGCAACTACCAGTTTCTGAATCACAGAAGCGATGCTAAAAAGGCAGCAAACAGTTTGAATACCATAAACATTTACAGCAAAAAAGTTAAGGCTACTGATATAATAAAGTTGCAGATAGTGATTGATGCCACCAATAAAGCGCGCACTTTGGTGAATGAACCTGTCAACTATTTGAATGCCGAACAATTGGCCCAGGAATTTCAGAAAATGGGCAAAGAAGCCGGGTTTAGTGTAGAGGTATTTAACAAGGCGAAAATAACGGCCTTGAAAATGGGCGGACTTTTAGCCGTTAACCGTGGCAGCATTGACCCGCCAACGTTTACAGTAATGGAATGGAAACCAAACAGGCCAAAGAACAAAAAGCCTTATGTGCTGGTTGGTAAGGGCGTAGTGTATGATACAGGAGGATTAAGTTTAAAGCCAACAGCCAATTCAATGGACGAAATGAAATGCGATATGGCCGGAGGAGCGGCTGTTGGATGCACCCTGTATGCATTGGCAAAAGCCAACGTTCCTGTGCATGTAATAGGGCTTGTACCAGCTACTGATAACCGCCCGGGTATGAACGCTTATACTCCTGGTGATATACTTACCATGCATAATGGTATGACGGTAGAAATGCTTAATGCCGATGCTGAAGGCAGGCTTATTTTAGCTGATGCACTTAGTTACGCGAAAAAATATGAACCCGAACTTGCCATAGACCTTGCTACACTCACAGGCGCTGCTGTAGCGGCCGTAGGCAAATATGGTATTGTAAGTATGGGTACGGCAGATAAAAGAACACATGATGCATTGAAGAAAAGCGGTGAGCATGTATATGAGCGTTTGGTAGAGTTTCCTTTCTGGGATGAATATGCCGACCTGCTTAAGACAGAAATTGCTGATATGAAGAACATTGGAGGGCCTATTGCGGGAGCCATTACAGCAGGTAAGTTCCTCGAAAAGTTTACTTCTTACCCATGGCTGCATTTCGATATTGCAGGCCCTGCTTTCATAAATGCCCCATACGATTACAGGCCAAAAGGCGGCACAGGTGTTGGTGTAAGGCTCTTATTCGATTATTTGAGCAACGTAACCCACTGATTGTAAGAAGCCTTTATTAACGTGGCTTTGGCTTCATGTTTCCTTCATGATGCCACTATACCTTTGTTCTCAATAACAAACCTGAAAATTAAAAACATCATGAAAAAATTAAGTTTAATCCTCGCAGCATCGGTACTGTTTGCCGGTGTATCTTTCGCAAGCCCAGTTAGTCCTAAACAAGACAAAGGCACCAAGACAGAGAAGAAAGACAAGAAAGGCGACAAGAAAGACAAGAAAGGTGGAAAGAAAGACGACAAGAAAGCCGCTAAGTAATTTCGCCTGAATTTACAAAAAAGCCTTGACGCAAGTCAGGGCTTTTTTATTTGTATCAAGCCCTGTGGTTATGCTGTTTTTTCGGCTTGCCCGGCCTCGTCCTTTTTAGGTTCTTCTTTAACCAGAACTGTATTAGGTGCAGGTGGAGTAACTTGTTTAGGAGCCTGTGACTCTGTCGATGTCATATTATTAAGCGATTCTTTTATTTCATTCATGCCCGAACTCTCCTGTATTTCACGCTGCACGTTACCTGCCGCGTCTTTAAATTCGCGTACAGCTTTACCCAGTGTCCGGGCAACGCCCGGTATGCTCTTTGAACCAAAGAACATAAGAAACACCAATGCTATAAGCAGGAATTCCCCTCCGCTGAAATCGAGAAATAAAAGATGCGAAGCCATATTTCAAGCCTGTTTAGGCCGCAAAGTTAGCCTATATTAACTTACCACCTTGCTGGTTGCAGGTTCTTCTGTCTTTTTCTTCTTGTCGAAGTCTATTACAATAGGCGTTGCAATGCAGATTGATGAGTAGGTACCTACTATGATACCAATCAACAACGCAAACGCGAAGCCTTTAATAGTTGTTCCGCCAAATATGAATATAGCCAGCAACACGAAGAAAATACTCAACGATGTATTGATGGTACGGCTAAGCGTAGCATTAAGTGCATAGTTGATAACGTGGGTCTTGTCCTCTCCTTTATCAATATCGCGTTTATGGCGCTTGGTAAGGTATTCACGTATCCTGTCGAACACCACAACCGTATCGTTCATGGAGTAACTCATAACCGTAAGTATAGCCGCTATAAAGTCCTGGTTCACCTCGAGTGAGAAAGGTACTAAGCCTTTGAAGAGTGTAAATGCAGCCATAATCATAAGCGCATCGTGGAACAGGGCGACCACAGCACCAAGGCCATATTGCCAGCCACGGAACCGGATGAATATGTATATAAACATCAGCAGGCAGGCGAATAATACCGACCATATTGCTTTCGATTTAATATCCTGCGATACAGCCTCACCCACCAATTCAGAACTTACTATCCTGGTTAAATCAGGGTGAGCAGGGAAAAGCGCAGTTATCAATACATTTTCTACTTTGCTTTCAGCATCCTTCGACTGGTCATCTATCATGTAGCTGGTTGTAATTTTCAACCTTGTATTTTCACCATAGGTTTGCACTTCAGGAGCCTGGCCACCAAAAGCCTTGGTAAGGTCGGTACGCACTTTTTCTACCGAAGGTATATTATCAAAACGAACCACATATGTACGGCCACCTTTAAAGTCAACACCCAATTCATATCCTTTGGTGAAATACGAAACAGCGCCTGCAGCCAGTATGGTACCTGAAATAACATAATAAAGGTGCCTGCGTTTTACGAAGTTGATATTTATGTTGCGGAAGTTATTCTTGGTAAAGGTATTGTCGAACGAAATGGTTTGACCTTTTGCCAGCATACGTTCAAACATCAAGCGCGTAATGAAAATAGCTGTAAACAACGAGGTTGGAATACCTATGATAAGCGTAGTAGCAAAACCTTGAATCGGGCCTGTACCGTATACATAAAGTATAATACCCAATATAAAGGTGGTTACGTTAGCGTCGATAATAGAATACTTGGCATTTCCGAAACCGTCTTTTACCGCGTTGGCAAGGGTTTTACCCAATCCCAACTCTTCACGCACACGCTCAAATATAAGTATATTCGCATCTACCGACATGGCTATGGTAAGCACTATACCCGCAATACCCGGCAGGGTTAATACCGCACCCAGTGAGGACAATATACCCAACACAAAGAATACGTTCACTAACATGGCTACGTCGGCCACGCGGCCTGCTTTGTTATAGTAGAGTATCATAAAGAGCAATACTATAATAAGCGCAACCACAAATGAAATAAGCCCTGAGTTAATAGATTCCTTACCCAGTGTAGCGCCCACAACACTTTCAGAAACAATGTGAGCCGGAGCGGGAAGACGGCCTGCCTTCAATATACTTGAAAGTGCCTGAGCTTCCTTAGGGTCGAAGTTACCGGTGATGGATGACCTGCCATTAGGAATTTCATTCTGCACTTCAGGCGCTGAATAAGCATACCCGTCGAGCACAATTGCAATGCTATGGCCTACGTTGGCTTTGGTAAGAGTTGCCCATGTGCGTGCTGCATCGGGGTTCATGCTCATCGATATCTGCGGATGGCCCTGTCCTTGCTGTTCATATTCTACACGCGCATCGGTAATAATATCGCCTGAAAGAGGAGCTTGCTTGTTGCTCATCTTTACATTCAATGCAATAAGCTGCACTTGTTTCTTATCAACCATTTGCTTGTCGCTTGGGTGTTCCCAGATGAATTTCGCTGTGGTCGGGAAAAGAATCTTTATCTGTGGGTTGTTCAGGTAAGCGTCAATCCTGGCTGTATCATGTACAGAAGCAAAGCCCAGTTCCGGGTGACCGGGAGTAGGTTTCTCTACTGTTAAGAGAGAAAAAAGAGGGTTGCCCTTTCCGCCATGCGAAGTGTCTTTCAACCCGAGGCCGGCTAATTTACCATTTGTTGTATCGTCTTTAGCTAAAGCTGTGCGAAGCTGACTTAACCCACTATCACTTTTAGTAGAGTCCTTTACTGCCATTGGCTTATTCATCGAATTCGTGTCAGCCTTCTTTGCAGTATCGGCACCAAGGTTTGAAATTGCGAGGATAGCGGCTAACCTTTTATTTGCAGTTGATAGCCTATCTACTATATCCTTACCATCGAATGTTTCCCAGAATTCAAGATTAGCTGAAGTCTGTAACAGCATCCTTACTCTTTCCTTATCGGTTACACCGGGTAATTCAATTAATATACGGCCTGAACCGGGCAGCGATTGTATGTTAGGCTGGGCAACACCGAACTTGTCGATACGCGACCTGAGTGTTTGCTGGGCAGTTGCAATAGCGTCCGACGCGCGGCTCTTTATCAGTGTAAGTACTTCATCGTTAGTGCTGGAAGGTTTTACAAAATCTCTCAGTTCGGGAGTAGTGAAATATGATGCTAACCTACCGTTAGGATTAAGCTTCAGGAATTCATCATTGAAAAGGTCAACAAAATCACGGGTAGAATGCATGTGGTCGGCCGAAGCTGCCTTAATAGCCTGGTTAAATACAGGGTCCAGGTTATTATCCGATAGTCTCTGAATAATGTCGGCCTGCGAAATTTCAAGCGTTACGTTCATACCACCGCGAAGGTCAAGGCCAAGGTTGATACTCTTCTCCTTGCATTCTTCGTAGTTGAAACCAAAAATAGGATATACCGGAACAGCCTTTACTGAGTCGAGGTACACGTCGTTGGCACGCACCTGGGTTGAGTCGATGAAAAATCTTTTTACAGTAGTATCGCCTTTGGCAAAAGTCTCAGCAGCCTTAATAACATTAGGGCGCAACACATAATTCTGTGCATACTCTTTTGCCTCATTTTCAACCTTCCATGAGAAATATGTAAATGAAAAATAATAAACACACGCGAGAGCTAACAGTATAGCGAATAAACGAATAATACCTTTGTTTTGCATTTCTTCTTATTTTGGGTCGGCAAATATAGAAAAATATTAAAAGGCTATTCAAACTTTGTCTCTTAATTTGATTCTGAGCCTTTTTCGAGGGACTTTCCTCGGTTTTTTGCCATAATCGGCTTTATTATAGCTGTTTCAGAAAATGCGTGTTTTGTATAAGGCTTGCCAAATATTGCCAAACGTTACCAAAGCTTGCCGTTTTACGGCGGTCACGTTACTCATGCCTCTGTTTTGATAATTTTAGAATTCGTGATTATGCAAGCTATTAGATTACTTAAAGAAGCTTACATAATTGCCTAACTCACTGTTTTTCAATTACTTTTATTAGAAAGGTAACACTTTTGGGGCCTTTTTAGAATTAAACTGCTGATTTTCAAACTCATCGTGTTTAAAATCTGTTACCTTTTGTTACCTTTATACTATGAAGTGTCACGTAGAGTCTACTTCATCGTTACCTTTTTTCGCGCAAAGGCGCAAAGACGATTCACCACTAAGACACTAAGGGCACTAAGATTCACAAAGACTTTCCTCATCAACACTCTTTCTCCGCTCTGTTTCTCTTTCTACTATGGCATATAAAAAACAATAACTTATCAATGCAATAACAATGCATAAACAATGGAATTATCAATAAAAGGCCATTGATATTGAATTTGTATATGACTGAAAACCAATACCGTTTATTGATAATAACAATGAAAATCATTTTAAATTCTTCACCACTAAGACACAGAGAGCACTAAGTCCCACTAAGTAATCACCCTGAGCCTGTCGAAGGGTTACCGCAAAGTGCGCAGAAAAAATACAACGCAGAGTACCGCAGAGACTGAAAACTGTCTACTAATCACTTTATATAATTAAAAATAAAAGGAGATTATTCGAGAAGACTAGAAGAAATGGCGAAAGCAAAAGATGTTCATGAAGAACTGTTTCTTTACATTGAAGATATTCCAATTGATTGCGAAGAAGGTGTAGGAACAGGAACTATCCTTACTGGGGAGAAGGCAATCGGAACAATCCGTATTAACAATGAATGGTATACAATGCGTGATGACTTAAAACCTATGGATATACTTTTTTCATTTTTGGATAATGAATCTGCCAAGCATGTAGTCTATAGAGGTAAACGAGGATTAGCTGCTATAAGGAAAGCAAGTTGCTATAAAGATACTGAGCATTTAGATCACCCCTTAGAATTTGTGAAAAAGAGTTAAGGGAGCAGAGAGTTGTTTATGCTTAATAGGCTATTTCCTACTCACTCCTATGTCAACAAAGCGGCGATTATATAGCAGTTTTTTGTTTTTTAATACCTTAATGCACTATCTCAATCTTATAATCGGCAGAACTATTGCTGCCCATTATTTTAAGATGATAGGTACCAATCGCTAAACCACTTGTGTTTATATATTGTTGCGGGTTATTTGTGCGGCTCAATTTCATCTCCAATATTTCTCTGCCATACATATCGTATAACTCAAGGCTTTGAACAACTCCTTTTATATTTACTTCAAATCCATAGTTTGCAGGAACCGGATAAATTTTTGCGCTGAAATCGCTACCCTTAATTTCCTGAACTGCTGTAAGTGTATCATTCACAAATAATAATGAGCCATTGGGATAATACCCTGAACCATTGGCAGCATTATTAAAATCCATAAGCTTTTTATATACATTTTTCAATGGGTCGTAACTAAAAATTACCCCATCATCTACTGTTCCTCCATAGGCCGTTACACCGTACAGCAGTCCATTGGCTGCTTGCACCAAACCTGCAAAAGAGTTAGCCCCTATAGCGCTGGCAAACTTTTCGCATACGGTGTCGGTGGCTTTAACGGGGTCGTACCGGAAAATAACACCCGCTTCCGCAACCCCTCCCCCTTCAGTCATTCCATAAAGCCTGCCATCGGTTGCCAGCACAACATTCGAATAGGCATAAGCGCCATCGGTATCATTAAAATTTATAAGATTATTGCATTGCCCGTTCACAGAATTGTAGCTGTAAAATACACCATGCCCCGTTGCACCTCCGCTGTTTGTCATCCCATAAAACAAACCACCTGTAAGGCAAAGGCCGCCATCGGGGTATTCTCCATGCAAAGTATCATCGAAATTAAAACAGGTAGAGTCTTTACCTGTTGCGGGGTTATAACAGAATATCACACCTTCACCCAAACTTCCCCCTGAATTGGTAGTGCCATATAATTTGCCATCAGCCGCCTCGGTAGGTGCGTCCCAGGGGTAAGCGCCATTCAAACTGTCGAATGCATATTCAACTTTATATAGCCCGCTTATTATGTTTAAACTGTACAATACTCCAAAACCTTTTGCACCATCAACAGCGGTGCCGTATAAAAGTCCGCTTGATGATTGCATAATCGGGCCGATGGGAAAACAACCGTCGTGCACACTGTCGAAATTTTTCCACACACTATCTTTTCCGGTAGCTGGGTTATAGCTGAAAATGGTGCCATAGCCATGCCCACCACCTTCGTAAGTATTGCCATATAATAGACCGTTCGATGCCTGCATAAGGCCCGCTAAAGGATACGCACCTGTGTAAGCGCTGTCGAAATTCAGCAACACTGTATCTTTTCCCGTGGCAATATTATACCTGAAAAGCACCCCGAAATTATTTTTCCCTCCGGCGTAAGTTGTTCCGTATAAAAAACCCTGGCTATATGCAGAAAGAGGAAACAGAAAGAGAAAGAGTGCAATGGAACTAACGATGAAACCCTTTTTATAAGCAGAAAGAGGAAAGAGAAAGAATAGA